>JAMOBI010000200.1:0-2201 GCA_039908105.1 Magnetococcus sp. YQC-9 | reverse complement strand
AGATAGGCACCGTTGAAGCGTGGGCGCAACAAGCCATGGTAATCAATCTTGGCACCGAACAGCGCGACGTGTAGGTAAGCCAGATTCATGTCACGCAGTTGCTCGACCAGATAAGTATAGGTTTCCTGCGGATTAGCATCGACGATGTCGTTGAAATTCATCTCCGGCGAAATCTTAATGCCGACCCGGTCGCTACCAGCCTCGGCCATCATTGCTGCCAGCACCTCCAGGACGAAGCGGGTACGATTCGCCACTGAGCCGCCATATTGGTCTTGACGATGGTTGCCGCCGGAGGACAGAAACTGCTCAGGCAGATAACCCGAAGCCGCATGCAGTTCGACACCGTCGAAGCCTGCCTCAATGGCACGGCGGGTAGCCAATCGATAGTCATTGATCACGCCGGCAATCTCTTCCACCGTCAGTTCGTGGGGGATAACAAACTCCTGCATGCCAGCACCAGTCCAAGTCTGGCCGTCGGGCTTGATCGCAGAAGGAGCAACGGGCTGAGCGTTATTCGGCAGCAAGGACGGATGCGAGATGCGACCACAGTGCATCACTTGCATGAAGATCCGACCACCTTTAGCATGGACGGCCGCAGTTATTTTCTTCCAGGCGGCTATCTGCTCGTCGGATTCGATGCCCGGTGTTCGCACATAGCCCTTGCCCATGGCGGCGGGGAATACGCCTTCGGTGATGATGAGACCAGCACTGGCACGTTGGGCGTAATAGGTAGCCACCAGATCGTCAGGGACGCCCGTATCGTCAGCGCGTGAACGGGTCATCGGCGCCATGACCAAACGGTTTGGCAGGGTATGGCGACCGACTCGAATAGGGGTAAAAAGTTGGCTCATGGTGTAGTCCTCAGTGGGTTGATGTTCAGGTGGAGTCATGATAGATCAAAGCCTGTTCAAGATAAATCAGGTAAAATCGAAAATATTGATCCACTCATGGAGCAATGCGAATGGAACTCCTGAATGATATGGCCCTGTTTGTGGAGGTCGTGAAAGCGCGAGGCTTCCGTCATGCTGCTGAAGCCGTCGGTATACCGAACTCGACGGTATCGCGTCGAATCAGCGGTCTGGAAAAGGCGATTGGGCTGCGTCTGCTCCACCGCACGACGCGCAAAATCGCACTGACGGAAGCGGGCGTGATCTATTTTGAGCGGTGCAAACGCATCGTCGATGAGGCAAGGTTAGCACATGAACAACTTGGGGAAATGGTGGCGCAGCCAAGTGGTGTACTACGCGCATCCCTGCCGGTGGATTTCGCCAATATTTATCTGGCGCCACTGATCGCAGAATTTGCCCATCGCTATCCGGGCATCACGTTTGATTTCGATCTGACTCCTCGTCTGGTCGATTTGGTGTCCGAACCCTTTGATGTCGCTATCCGCATGGGCAAACCATCGGACTCGAATTTAATTGTTCGGAAGCTTACCAACCTGAATTGCCACCTCTACGCCTCGCCAGGTTATCTTGAACAATCCGGCGAACCTACCCATCCGACCGACTTGGCACATCACAAATGCTTGTTCCACGCAGGCAAAACGAACACATGGACGCTGCACAAAGCACAGGAATCGGTTGATGTGGTGGTGAGTGGTCGATTTCAACTCAATAGCGTTGGCATGATCCGGAGACTGGCTTCACTCAATATGGGGGTTGCTGTCATGCCTGAAAAAATTGTCTCTGAAGATGTGGCGCAAGGGCACTTGCGTCGCATTCTTTCTGATTGGGAGGGGCCGCCTGTTCCCGTCTACGCGATGACCGAAACGCGCCTACTACCAGCGAAGACTCAGCGTTTCATTGAATTCTTGCGCGAGAATCTGTAGGAACAATAAAATACAATAATTATTTATTGTGCTTCAAGCAATCCCAATGGGCTACCCACCCGCAGGCTTTCCAGATTGATGGTGGTCGGCTTGGAGGCGGTTTGAGCATGTGCTTGTGGCATGAGTCACTCCCTGATCTGGTTGAATCGGTTTGGAAATGTCAAAAATGAACGGCAGAACGGGCCGATGCGGAGTGATAGCAAAAGGTGTGCCTTGGGATCATTAACGTGGATGGCATCGGGCTGATGATGCTTGTACTACTATCCCCAGGTTTCTGCGCTTCCCGCGAGGATTTTTTTCAAGCTGCCAATTTTGTTAAAGATTCCGTGCTTGCACTCCGGGCGGTGATCAGGGCAGTGATGATGGATCG
>JAMOBI010000199.1:0-2217 GCA_039908105.1 Magnetococcus sp. YQC-9 | reverse complement strand
CGTTGCAGTTGACGGATCAAAACCGCAGCCTCGCCTTCCTGTCGGCCTTTCTGGCGGCCTTTCTGGAGGCCTTTCTGTTCACCCAGTTGCATACGCGCCAGCATGCCCTCTTCCATGCCTCTTTCATGACCAATCCGTTCAAAACTTGTAATGTACGGCATCGGTTGATCCTCCTCATTTGTCGTGATTTCTGTCATCAATCGGTCGGAAAGCGCCTTTGGCAGATGCAATACCCAGTCGATGAACCGGAGCAGATCGAACAGCTGCTGGTGGTTGAACCCTTTTTGTCGCAAGCTGCGGATCAGATCCCGCTTGACCGAATAGCGTGCCTCGGGGCGATGCCTGGTCTGCTTGGCCTGGATGTGGGCCAACGTGACCATGGCGAACGGATTGGTTGAGTGTTCCAACGCCTCTGGCGGATAGTCGATCAGTTTGACCGAGGTGAACCGATAACTCTGTCTGGTTCCCCACAGTTCATACTGGTACTCCGTTGGTTGCCATCCGGGATCTTCATCCGCCAGAACACACGACACCGTTCCGAGTGTGAAAGCGAGGTGACGGTTCAGGCCCTGCTTTTATCGTGGAGCTCCCTTCGGGAGTTTCGCGATAAAAATTTGGAATCTGAGACAGTACCTTGGTTTGTCTCCAACACACGATTGGCATGGGTCAACGCCTCGGTCCACAAAGTGGTCACAGCAGTGGGAATCGGCTCCGGATAATCGGCGGCCAACTCTTTGAAACGCCGCCTGCGACCAGTGACGAACCGCCAGTCGAAACCTTGCGCATGGATGATCCCATCCAGAATCGGCTGCAGCGGTGTATGAAAGCCCCACTCCAGGGTGTCGACCAACGGTATGCCGAACTCCGGATTGGGGCCAGCCGCGAGACTCTCCCGAATCTGCTGCAAACGGGGCAGAAGCTCGGCCTCGAAACGGGGCGCGCCCAGGCGTTCTTTGAGAAACGGCACGGCCATGAACAGTTCTCGACAGACCGAAAGGGTTTTGGTGATCATCGGGGAGTTGGCGGACATGTGGGCATTAACCGTGACTTCGGGTGGATGATTCCGTTAGGATAAGGCGGATTGAGGCAGAGGGAAAGGCGTGGTCGAGCCATCAAGAAGCGGCAAATCGGATCAGGAGGTGACACAATGACCCGGAATGACCCGAACGGACGAGCAAACCGCCCGATGCCGATGCCCGGCATCGTTTATGGTACGGCCTGGAAACAGGAGCAGACCGCCGCGTTGGTGCAACAGGCGTTGGAACGCGGGTTTCGGGGAATCGATACCGCCTGTCAGCCCAAACATTATGACGAGGCCGGCGTGGGACAGGGGATTGCCGCAGCGTGTGCCAAGGGTCTCATGCGTGCGGAACTCTACCTCCAGACCAAATTCACACCACTGCCCGGTCAGGATCCGCGCCGCATTCCGTATGATCCCGAGGCGCCCCTGCCCGAACAGGTGGCGCAATCCTTTCAGGTGTCGTTGCGCAATCTGGGCACCGATCATCTGGATGGCCTGTTGCTGCACTCGCCGCTGGCCACGGTCGGGCAGACGGTCATTGCCTGGAAGGCGCTGGAGGCGATCCATCTGGCAGGCGGCGTGCGCCTGTTGGGGATCAGCAACTGCTACGATCTGCGCCTGCTCGAATACCTGACCTTGAACATGCGCATCAAGCCAACGGTGGTGCAGAACCGTTTCCATGCCCAGACCCGCTACGACCGGGAGATTCGCGCCTTTTGTCGCAGACAGGGAGTCGTCTATCAGAGCTTTTGGAGCCTGACCGCCAATCCGCACCTGCTCGCCCATCCGTTGGTGACCACCCTGGCAGAAGAGCGGCACTGCACACCGGAGCAGCTGTTTTTCCGCTTTTTGTCGATCATCGGTATCACGCCCCTGACTGGTACCACCTCGGCGCGCCACATGGAGGAGGATCTGGCGATTTTTGCCATCGATCTGGATGATGCGCGCTGTGTCGAGCTCGAACGGTTGCTGTTTGGTGCATGACTGTTTGCTCAGTCGGCAAATATCTCTTTCAAAGAGCGGGGCTCCAAGACTCTTTCTCCCCAAACCTCCAGCGAGGAGGAATCGGCTCTGGCGATTCTTTCTCTGGCCCAGTCAGGAACGGAACCGAAACGGCGTTGCAGTTGCCGCAACAGCAAGGTTACCTCGCCTTCCTGGCGCCCTTCCTGGCGCCCTTCCTGGCGCCCTTCCTGGCG
>JAMOBI010000198.1:0-4287 GCA_039908105.1 Magnetococcus sp. YQC-9 | reverse complement strand
CGGCGTTGCAGTTGCCGCAACAGCATGGTTACCTCGCCTTCCTGGCGCCCTTCCTGGCGCCCTTCCTGGCGCCCTTCCTGGCGCCCTTCCTGGCGCCCTTCCTGGCGCCCTTCCTGGCGCCCTTGGACCAGCAGGTGTTCCAGCTTCGGGAAGGCGACCAGTTCATCCTCAGGCATGACCTCCAGCAAGAAATCGAACCACTCTCTCCAGCAAGAAATCGAACCACTCTCTGCCGAGCAGCGCCACCTGCTCCGGTGTGACACCTTCCATCTCCGGGCTGTTCAAAGAACCTTGCATGAGCAACCTCCATAAACCGACAACGGTTTGACCAAACGCCACCGAGATCCGAAACAACCCGGTCTGTTTGATGGTTTGAAACGCTTTTTTCCTCTCCTCCCGGCGGCTGGCAAAACACTTCAGCGGGGCGTTTCTCTTCTCGTCAGCCAGTTCGTTCAGCAGAATCAATCGGATGGCGCCACCCCAAAGCGGTTGGCTTTGGTAGACCCCACGGGGTCCGGCGGGCATGAAGGCAAAACGTTCGACAAACTCTGGCCGTGGGCTGATGGCAGCGATCAGGACGCTTTGCAACTGCTGCCTTTGCAGACCGGCACTCTCTAAAAACAGGGTGTCGTACATCGACAGCCGGGAAAGCGTCTGCTCGTGCAAACTTTCGGTGATCTTCAATTCGGCCAGAAGGTGATCCGCCTCCAGATCCCAAAGTCCGTCGGCCAATAGCAGACGCTGTTCTTGTGTCCAGGCCCCTTGTTGGCGTCGGATCAAAATCAGATCCGCTCTGGGTGGCGTGGAGGTGACCGGCACTTCCACGCGCACTTCAATGCCAACCGGCTCCAACAACTCTTTCAGGGTCGCCCCAACCAGATTGTGCCAGTCGGTGTTGCCCACCCGATTTGCCCCCTTTTTTGCCCTCAGGTTGCCGCTTCTGACCAATTTTCCGTCAAGTCGCGGCCCTGGGCAAGAAAAAAGCGCATGGCCCCTCACTCGGAATGATTCGTTCGTGGTCAGGAACATCCGGAAGCACCATGGAACGTTTCCATGCCAAAACCGGTGCGGGTTAGAACCCGGCAGTGACCCCCAAGGTGATCAATCCGTAGCGATGGTCGAATTTGTGGGCGCTGAAGGCGTTGTAGGAGAACGGCACCTCACCGACGAACTGGTTTTTCATCAACTGCCCGCGCACGAAGAAGCCGGCATGCTCGAAGAGCGGGAACGGCGGTTTGTAACCGATTTCGCCGGTGAGCAAATGGTTGGTGTCGATGACGTTTTTGCCCAATTGGGTGACCGCCTCGTCCACGTCGCGATTCCACTTGACGAAACGATACCCCAGCCGCGCCCGCCACTCCGGCGACATCCAGGCAATGCTGCCCCCGAGTTGATAGAAGGTGGAGTCGTAGCCGATGTTCAGACCAGAGGGCACCGTAACCCCGGCAACCGACATGACCGGGAACGAATCGCCCTGCGGCAGAACTCCGGCGAAGGCGTTGCCTTGGCTATCAGAAAAACCGTAAGCGCAACCGTCACTGGTCATGCAGGTGGCTTTGATGCCGTTTTTGCCGTTTTCGCTGGCCTGCTTGAGTTGAAAATTCCCTGCCGCTGAACCGCTCCACTCCCCGGTGTTCATTCCGGGTGGCGTGCCCTTGACATTGTTCAGGTTGGTCACAAACAGGTTGTCGAAATCGACCGAACTCTTGCCGACACTCGCGAACGCTGTCAGGGAGGTGTTGCTGGCCAGATTCCAGGTGTTGAGCAAGTCCAGTTGTATTTGGGTGTCACGGGGATGATCGATGCGGATGGCATCGGTGGAGACGGCGGTACCACCGGCGGAAAGCGAGGTCGGGGAGCCTTTGTTGGCCTCGGAGGCCGAATCCCTCCAGCCGCTCACCCGCAAGGCGATGGCCGGAAAAGCGCCGAACGGTTCCGTGACCTGGAATTGCGCTGCCCCGTGCAAGGCCAGGCTCGCGCCGTTGTCGTACGGGGTGATGATCTTGCGGTCCCAGGCCCCGGCATCCACCCACAAGCGGCGGGTCAAGGCCAGGCCCCCGCGCGCATCCCCACGAAATTTGAACAGATCCACTTTGCGGTTCATCATATCCACCCCGACCTCGCCCTCGCCGTGCCAGGGCTCGAAGCCGGGATTGGCGGTCACGAACTCATCCAGGGGCGCGGAACAGAGCGGGGCTGAACCAACCAGTACCGCCAGGAGTGCTGAGGCGAGAATCCGGGTGTTGAGTCGTTCCATGCGTCTCATCCTTACAAAAAAACGCGCCGATTGGCGCGTTTTTTTGGTGACTTCGGCGGTTGCGCCGCTCTCGAAGCATTGTGGAAATGCTTCGAGGAGTGGTGCAACCCAGCAAAAGATGCGGCATTAATTCGCAGACGTGGTGAACGTACCCCGAATCTGTTGGATGTCGTTGCCGCTGCCATCTTTCAATGCCAAACCATCCATCTTCACGGTGTAGCTGAACGAGCCGCTCTTGACATTCACGCCCTGCAAGGCCGTGGAAAGCGTCGAGTTCTTGCTGAACAGATTGCCGATCTTGACGTTGAGATTGGTCACCGGGGTTTGCGTGGTTGTGCTGGTGACCAATGCCGAATCGTCACCCGTGACATTGCTGATGGTGACCACCTTGGGCGAGGTGTCCGCAGCTTCATAATAGGTCACGGTGGCGGACGTGTTCGCAGGAGCCGCCAGCGTCGCGGTCGCGGAGGTGCCCGTGCCTGAGGTCGTCAACACCATGCCATATTCGATCTTGATGTAACGCTTGCCGGTTTCACGAGCATAAGTTGTGCCATCCATCAACTCCAGGGTCACGCTAACCGGTTTCGTGCCGGTGATGCTTTGCACGGTTTGCAGAGTGGCTGAAAGGGTCGGAGCCGTGCCCGTGCCGGCAACCAGATTGGCCAGATTGCTGCCCGAAAGAGGACCAATGGCAGCAATCGTCAGGACACCACCGCTGGTCGTACCGGTCACACTCTGAGCAGTCGCTCCTGTGGTTCCATCCTTGGCCGTGAAGGCATTGTTGGCGTTCAGTTTGAATACATTCGTTCCCGCCAGGGTGTTTTTCTCATTCGTCACCACCGTAGCGGAGCCACCCAAGCTCGTAATAGCGGTGCTCAGAGTTGAACCACTATCGCTGATGGCAATGGTGGGTGCGGTCACGGCTGAGCAACTACTGGTAACACAGGTAGAGATGGAGTTGTTAACAGCGGTCTTGGCAGAGGCAATCTCTGAAGCCAAAGCTGTTCCCAGATTGCCGACCAACGTGGTGTTTGCAGTGGACTGGACTATGAGTTGGTTAGCAGTCTGGGCAACGATACTGACGATCGAATTCGTGAGCTTCGCCTGGGCCTGGATCGCGACATCGACATTTTTGGCCAACGCAGCCACAGCCGTATCTTGAGAGGCAAAGGAGGCATCGGAGGTTGGAACATTATCCGCGATGTTGGTAACCTTGTCAGCCATTTTCTGGGAAATGGCTCCCAAGTTTGCTGTCAGGCCAGCTTTGTTCGTAGTGCTGAAGGTCGTACCGATATTTGCATCAGCACTCCTAACCGCGTTCACAACCGCTGCCACAGCCGCCGTTGAAGAACTATCGGTCAGGAGGGTGACGGAATTCTCAGTCATAGACTTCATGACAGTTTCCGTATTCGTGGTACTCGCTCCCGATGTGGTGGAACTGATCACGTTGCTCAAGGCGGAAGCGGTCGCCGAAGTTCCCAACGCACTATACAGAGCATTACTGGACAGAGCGAACAGTTGCTGTTTGACGGAATCGCTGGTGCTGGCCGTCGAGGAACCCAGAGCCGAGCGCATCACGGCGGTGTTTTCCTTCATCAACTGGGCGACCACCGCGACAGCCTTGAAGAGTTTGGCGTCTTGAGCGGTATAGGGGTTTTTCGTCAAAACATCCGTGGTGAGTCCCAGTTTGGTTTTGACATCCGCCACAGCCTCATCCTTCGTCTTGCCGGATTCGACCGCAGCCGCGACCAGGGTCGACAAAGGCGTCACATAAGTTTCGGTACCGGCGGAAGCAGCCGGAGCCTTGAGCATACCCTCGAAGGCGGATCCGGTCGATTTGTCAATACCACCGGTCACCTCAAGGCTGCTACAAGAGGTGACGGAACTCGGAAAACTGTATTTACCGGACGAGTCGGAGGTGGTCGATGCCAGGATGGTGCCGCTGGAGTTTTTGCAATCGACTTTGGAGCCGATCAAAAGACCATCCACCAAGCCTCCGGAAATCACACTGGCCGTTCCGCTGGAACTGC
>JAMOBI010000048.1:0-35664 GCA_039908105.1 Magnetococcus sp. YQC-9 | reverse complement strand
GAGAAGAGCGCGCTAAAAGACAAAATCAAAACCCTGGGAGAGGAATCTCCCAGACCCTCTCTTTTTTTTCACCAGTAAAGCAACATCTGCCAAGCTGTCAAATCAGCTTGGTTGCCCCACTAGGTGATTTGGCAACGAACGGGAGCGATCAATACCGGTACGGTTCCGGTTTGAAGGGACCGTCCACCGATACGCCGATGTAGGCGGCCTGTTTTTCGGTCAGGGTGGTCAGTTTGACGCCGAGCTTGCCCAGGTGCAGACGGGCCACCTTTTCATCGAGCTTCTTGGGCAGCACGTAGACGCCGACCGGATACTTGCCCGGATTGTTCCACAACTCGATCTGCGCCATCACCTGGTTGGTAAAGGAGTTGGACATCACGAAGCTGGCGTGACCGGTGGCGCAGCCCAGATTGACCAGGCGTCCCTCGGCCAAAAGAATCAGCCGCTTGCCGTCCGAAAAGATCACATGATCCACCTGGGGCTTGATGTTTTCCCAGGTCAAGGAGCGCAGCGAGGCGACATCGATTTCCGAGTCGAAGTGACCGATGTTGCAGACGATGGCCTGATCGGGCATCTTCTCCATGTGGGCGCGGGTGATCACATCAACGTTGCCGGTGGCGGTGACAAAGATGTTGCCGAGCGGGGCGGCCTCCTCCATCGTCACCACGCGATACCCCTCCATGGCTGCCTGCAGGGCGCAGATCGGATCGATCTCGGTGATCCATACCGTGGCGCCCATGCCGCGGAATGCCTGGGCGCACCCTTTGCCAACATCCCCATAGCCGCACACCACCGCGATCTTGCCGGCGATCATCACGTCTGTCGCGCGTTTGATGCCGTCGATCAGCGACTCGCGACAACCGTAAAGGTTGTCGAACTTGGATTTGGTCACCGAGTCGTTGACGTTGAAGGCTGGCACCTTGAGGGAGCCTGCGGCCATCATCTCTTGCAGTCGGTGGACGCCGGTGGTGGTCTCCTCGGAGATGCCGCGAATGTCGCGCATCAACTCGGCATGCTCCGGACGATGCAGCACCAGCGTCAGATCGCCGCCGTCATCCAGGATCATGTTCGGCAGCCAGCCATCGGGTCCGAAGATGGTCTGGTCAATGCACCACCAGAACTCCTCTTCCGTCTCGCCCTTCCAGGCGAAAACCGGAATGCCGGCAGCCGCAATCGCCGAGGCGGCATGATCCTGGGTGGAGAAAATGTTGCATGACGACCAGCGCACCGAGGCGCCCAGATCGACCAGGGTCTCGATGAGTACCGCAGTCTGGATGGTCATGTGCAGGCAGCCGGCGATGCGTGCCCCGGCCAAAGGCTGCTGGGCTTTGTATTCGCGCCGCAGCGCCATCAGACCGGGCATTTCGGTTTCAGCGATGGCGATCTCTTTGCGGCCCCATTCGGCCAGGCCGATATCGGCCACGCGGTAATCGGAAAATTGGTTACCTTGAGGAGCGGTCATATTGGTTTGTCGTCCTTGCGATGATGAATATGTAAACGGGATGCGAGAGGCGTTTTGTGGCCCGCTTGGGTCAATTTTGTTACAAAGGGTCAGGGGGCGGTAAAAAGTCCATGGACCCCAATAATACCCCTCCGAATTGTTCCTATAGCGCAACCATCTTGAGATGTGTAATTTTCTAAAGGCTGCGTGCAAGATGTGAGCTTCGTTTCCAAAAGGCGGAAACGAAGCTCACCAAGGCCGCGCGCGGCGCATTGAAGAGCGCGCTGTAAAGACTAAAGTCAAAAGCAAAACCCTGGGAGAGGAATCTCCCAGACCCTCTCTTTTTTTTCACCAGAAAAAATTCATTCCGGGCTGGGTGCGGTTTAGATCCCGGCGGCGGCACGCAACGCCTCGACCTTGTCGGTCCGCTCCCAGGTGAACTCCGGCAACTCGCGTCCGAAGTGACCATAAGCCGCTGTCTTGGCATAAATCGGACGCAGCAGATTCAACTGCTGGGTGATCGCCTTGGGACGCAGATCGAAAATCTCAGCCACGATCTGCTCGATCCGGGTATCCGCGATCCGTCCGGTGCCAAAGGTCTCGACCATCAGGGAGACCGGCCTGGAAAGACCGATGGCGTAGGCGACCTGGATCTCGCAGCGTTCAGCCAGACCCGCAGCCACGATGTTCTTGGCCACGTAACGGCCCATGTAGGCCGAGGAGCGGTCCACCTTGGAGGGATCCTTGCCCGAAAAGGCGCCGCCACCATGACGACCCGCGCCGCCGTAGGTGTCGACGATGATTTTGCGCCCGGTCACCCCGCAGTCGCCGACCGGTCCGCCGATCACGAACCGCCCGGTGGGGTTGACGTGATAAACCACCTTCGGGCTCAACAGCTCCGCCGGGATCACCGATTTGATGATCTCCTCAATCACCGCCTCACGCAGATCGGCATAAGCGATATCCGGATCGTGCTGGGTCGAGACCACCACAGCCTCGACACCCGCCGGGCGACCGTTCTCATACCGTACCGTCACCTGCGATTTGGCGTCTGGACGCAGCCATTTGAGTTGACCGGCCTTGCGCACCGCAGCCTGACGCTCCATCAAACGGTGGGCAAAGTGGATCGGCATCGGCATCAAAGCCGCCGTTTCGTTGCAGGCGTAGCCGAACATCAAACCCTGATCCCCGGCCCCCTGGTCCAGATCGATCCCCTCGCCCTCGTTCACACCCTGGGCAATGTCGGTCGACTGTTTGTCCAGCGATACCAGCACGGCGCAGGAGGCGTAATCAAAGCCCATTTCCGAGGAGTTGTAACCGATCTCGCGAATCGCCTCGCGCGCAATGGTGGGGTAATCGATCACTGCGCGGGTGGTGATTTCGCCGGCGACCACCACCATGCCGGTGGTGACCAGCGTCTCGCAGGCCACGCGGCTGGTGGGTTCCTGCGCCAAAATGGCATCCAACACCCCATCAGAGATCCGATCGGCCATTTTGTCCGGGTGTCCCTCGGAGACCGACTCCGAGGAAAACAGAAACGTTCGCTCCATGCCTGCAGCTCCAGAATTAAGTGTAATGGGGGGAATCCGATCGGATGTCACTCGCCATTGGGGAAAAGAAAGAAAGGAGAAACCAAATCACAAGATTAATCGATTCTCGTAGGTCAGACAACCAAAAAAAATGGCGGAATGGGATGGAAACCGCAACCATGACGGGATGCGTAGTCGGGCAACAGAGTTGATTTGACTTCCTGCAGGATCGACCAGGCTGATTTGACTGGTTGCGACGGGCTGGTACGCCAGTCAGTAAACCTTAAAGCCTCGGTCACGCGGCTTTGTCCTTGGGCCAGGGTTGCGGGATTGTTTTGCAAAAGACGCAAAACAATCCCGCAACCCTGGCGACGCGCGACGCATTTTTCTGGAAAAGGCGCGAAAAATGCTTCTTTTGAAGAGCGCGCTAAAGGCCAAAGTCAAAAGTCAAAAGTCAAAAGCAAAACCCTGGAAGATGAATCTCCCAGACCCTCTCTTTTTTTTAACAGTAAAAACGACACATTCCAAGCTGGGTGCGGTTTGATAGGGAAAAAGAAAAATCACCGCAACTTGAGGTCGCGATGCCGCACACGCACCTGGAAGCCGTGTTGTGTCAGGCGGGCGGCGAGCTGTTCCACCAGGTAAACCGAGCGGTGTTTGCCGCCGGTGCAGCCGATGTCCACAGTGAAATAACGTTTCTTCTCCTGCCGGTAGCGCGGAATCAAGTACTCGAACATCGACTCGAGTCGGTCGAGAAAGAGGCTCGCCTCGCCGTCCCTCTCCAAAAAGCGGATCACCGGTTCATCCCGACCGGTCAGATGGCGCAGCGAATCGTCATAGTGGGGATTGAGCAGAAAACGGCCATCAAGCACCATGTCGGCATCGGTATTGACCCCGTGCTTGAAGCCGAACGAACGCAAGAAGATCATCAGATCGGCTTCCGCGCCCGAATGGAACAGCTGGTCGAGATGCTCCTTTAACTGCGGTACGGTGAGCGAGGTGGTATCGACGATGATATCGGCACCGGCACGCAAGCCGCACAGGTCATCAATCTCCTGGCGTATCGCCTCGGCCACGGTGCGCTCGTCGGCGAGCGGGTGACGCCGGCGGGTCTCGCGATAACGACGGATCAGGACATCGGCGTTGGCCTCCAGAAAAATCGTCTCGACCCGTTCGATCGACTCGTTCCACTGCTCCCGATGGCTCTGAAAACGCTCCAACGCCATCTGATCGCGCAGATGGACACCGATGGCCAAATTTCCCGTGGTTTCGGTCTCTTGGGCAAAGTGGGTCAGGCAGGCGGGCATCAGAACGAACGGCAGATTGTCGACCCAGAAATAGCCGAGATCCTCCAGATACTTGAGCGCACTCGACTTGCCCGCGCCGGAGAGCCCGGTGACCAGGATCAGATGACGGATTTTCTTGGTCCAGGGCATGCGATTCCTGCACAAACTCAATTAAAGGGTGTCATCCCAGATCCGGCAGTTGCGGGCGATCACCTGCGGCAACCTCTTGATCCATCAGGCAAATCGAAAGAAAGCCCCATTGCCGATAAGGTGACTTCGGTAGCTTGCCATTCACCATATGAACCGATGTGTTAAACCGTACCCGTTCTGGGATGCGTCGTTTTTCGCAAGGCTGCGTGCAAAATGCGGGAGTCGTTTCCAAAAAGCGGAAACGACTCCCGCGCAGGCGGCGCGCGGCGCATTTTTCGCAAAAAACGCGAAAAATGCTTCTTGAAAAGAGCGCGCTAAAGTCAAAAGCAAAACCCTGGGAGAGGAATCTCCCAGACCCTCTCTTTTTTTTTAACAATAAAAATGACACATTCCAAGCTGGGTGCGGTTTGACACAGGCAATCACCCGCAACGGGATCATTTATCCGGCGACAAACGCTTGCGTCGCGACGAGGAGGGGATGTTCAACGCATCCCGATACTTGGCGACCGTGCGACGCGCCACGGCAATCCCTTGATCTTGCAGGATTTTGGCCAGTTTTTCATCCGAGAGCGGACGACGCGGTGACTCCCCCTCCACCAGCTTGCGGATCTTGAACTTCACCGCCTCCGAAGAGTGATTCTCTCCGCTGTCCGAGGCGAGCGACGAAGAGAAGAAGAACTTCAACTCAAAAATGCCCCGGTTGGTGTGCATGTACTTGTTGCTGGTCACGCGCGAGGCGGTCGATTCGTGCACGCCGATATCATCGGCCACATCCTTGAGGATCAGCGGACGGAGATACTCGGGTCCGTACTCAAGAAAATCTTTCTGGAATCGGACAATACTCTCAGCGACCCGGTAGATGGTGCTCGAACGCTGCTCCAGGCTCTTGATCAGCCATTGAGCCGAACGGGCATTTTCGGTCAAAAAACGCTTGTCCCGTTCCGACATGCGGTCGTTGATCGCCTTCTCATAGGCACGATTGATGCGCAAACGGGGCACGGTCTCGGGATTGACCTCCACGACCCATTCGCCCTCCTGCTTGCGTACAAAGACATCCGGAATGATGTAGTTGGCCTGTTCCGCTCCAAACGCCAATCCCGGCTTGGGATTGAGCGACTGGATCACCTCAACCGCCTCGGACAGTTCGTCGTCGTCGAGTCGCAGCAACCGCTTGAGTTTGCGATAGTCCCGGCGTCCCAGATCCTCCAACCGTTCCAACAGCGAGGTGTAGGGTGGCACCGCCTGCTTGCGGGCCTTGAGCTGCAACAACAGGCATTCAGCCAGATTGCGCGCCGCGATTCCGGGCGGATCGAACGATTGCACCAAAACCAGGGCATCCTCCATCTCATCGAGTGAGGCGCCGGTCATCTCGGCGAGCATGGACAGATCGCTGCCCAAATAGCCGTTATCGTCAATGGCGTCGATGATCGCCATGCCGAAGACCCGCTCGCGGTTGTTGACCGCCGATACGCCCAGCTGCCAGGTCAAGTGGTCAAACAGCGTATCGCCGCGCGTCAGGGTGTTTTCCAGCGGCGGGGCTTCGTTGCCGGATGGGGTCTCGAATTGCGCCGCACCATAACTGTCTCCGGAGTAGACATCCGACCAGTCGGCATCCACCGGCAGATCGTCGGAGATCGAATGCTCCATGATCGGCGTGGCGGAATCCATCAGATCGTCGCTTTTGGCAATCTTGTCCGAAGGAAGCGGTTCTTCGCCTTCGATCGCTCCCGCCGGGCCATCGTCGCGTTCCAGCAGCGGATTCTTGTCCAGCTCCTCCTGGAGATAATCCGCCAGATCAAGACTCGACATCTGCAACAAACGGATCGCCATCTGCAACTGGGGAGTCATCACCAGTTGCATGCCCATGCGCAGCTTCAGTTCCTGTGTCAGCCCATACGCCATAAAAACAACCCGGTTGTCCTGTTAACCCTACAATTGAAAATCCATGCCCAAATACATCGTCCGCACCTGTTGATCTCCCACGACCTCATCCGGCCTCCCCTTGGCCAACACCGTACCCTGGTTTAGGATATAGGCGTGATCGCAAATTCCCAAGGTTTCACGTACATTGTGATCCGTAATCAGAATGCCGATGCCGCGCCCCGCCAGATGACGGATGATTCCCTGGATATCCGCCACCGCCAAAGGATCCACCCCGGCAAACGGTTCGTCCAAAAGAATATAACGAGGTTCGATCGCCAATGCCCGGGCCACCTCCACCCTCCGGCGCTCTCCTCCAGACAGGGCATACCCCTTGGCATCGGCCAGATGGGCTACACCCAACTCCTGCATCAGTCCCTCGAGCCGTTCCAGACACTCCCGCCGGCTCAATGGCAGGGTCTCCAGAATGGCCAGGATGTTGTCAGCCACCGTCATCTTGCGAAAGATTGACGGCTCCTGGGGCAGATAGGCCACGCCCGCCCGGGCGCGGAGGTGGATCGGTTCGTGGGTGATCGGCGTGCCATCCAGCCAGATCGAACCCGAATCCGGTACCACCAGCCCGACGAACATATAGAACATCGTCGATTTGCCCGCCCCGTTCGGGCCGAGCAGACCCACCACCTCACCCGGGGTTACCGCCAGGCTGACCGCGTTCACCACGGCTCGGCCCTGGTAGCTCTTGCCCAGCTCCCGAGCCTCCAGACACTCGGTGACCGAGCGGTTCATCGACGTCCCGGCAGGGGCTGGATCGCCCGGCGCTTCGGTTTGGGCGTCGGCAGTGTCGATCCGTCGGACTGAAGGTCGCTGCGTTCATCGGAGGAGGCGCTACCATTGCCCTCACCCCGGTTGCCGCTTGAGCGACCTTCCACACTCTCGGGGAGCGACGGCGCCACCAGTCGCTGACTCTCCCGGCTCTCCTGGCCGGATGACTCCTTCGCACCGGTTGAAGCCGGGCGGAGCGCCTCCCGGGTTTCGTTGCCCGCGCCATCTCGTGTGCCTGCTGGCGAGGCGGGAGCGAGCGGCTGGTTTGGTGCCGGCACGGTGATCTTCTCGCGCGTCAAAGACAAGGGCTGACCGCTCGCAGATCCCCCCTCGGTGGCAGACGGCGCGGGTTTGCTCTCTCGCGGCGTGTCGCGCCCCGCGCTTTCGTTCTGTTTGACCACACCCGTCGGGGTGATGCGGGCGCTCACCCGTTGATTCTCGCCACCGCCTTGCACCGCCACCCTGCTGATGCGCTGCTGTCCATCCAGCGTCACCAGAATCCGGCGTCCGGTCAGTTGATCGTCCCCTCGCAAGACCACGGCATCGCGATCGTTGCCGATCAACTCCACGGTGCGCTTGTCCACCTGATAGATCGCCACATCGGCGGTACTGCGATCGCGCTCCTGCTGGATCGTCACCTTGCCCTCGGCTTTCACCTCACGCAGTCCGCCCTGACCCTTGATCTTCTTGTTGTAACGCACCGTCATCCGGTCTGCGGTCAAACGCATCTTCCCATCGTCGGCCACCACATGTCCGGTGAAGACCGCCACCTGATTTATGTCGTCCATCTCCATGCGATCCGAGGTGACCGCCATCGAGGCCTTGGGTTGACCACCGGCAGGCGGGGCCGCCCCTGCCAGCCACGGCGTGGCGCCTGCGAACCATGCCAGCATCCAGCCGGCCAGAATCCTGGGTCTCATGGCTGCTCCGGCGTGATGATCGCCAATGGGAAGATCATCCGAACGTGCGAATCGACCTTCAGTTTCCGGGTCTCTTGTTCCATGGTCAAGCCCTGTCCTTCCAGACGCATCTCTTCTTGTTCCATGCGGAACGTCTGCTCGGTATACAAGATCCTCTTTTCAGGATCAAAGCGCAACTGTTCGGTCATCAACCGTCCGGCCTCCGGGTCTGCAACCACCACGCGGCCGGTGAAAACCATCCGTCCGGTCGCGCCATCGACATCGCCATGCTCTGCCGTCACCACAACCTCCTTGCGCTCCTCCAGCGCAAAGGTCAGGTGCGGGTGGTGGACCAGGATGCTCTTCTCCTCCCCCCGTTGCGCACTCGGCGCATCCAGGGTCCAGCGGGTGCGTTGCTTGTCGAACTGGGTCAGGTGCACATCCGTCACCAGAGTCCCCGCCTGTCCGGACAACAGATCCAACGCCTGTTCGTGACCGCTCCGCAAGCCGTGCGGCTGCTTGAGAAACCAGAGCACGCTCCCAACGATCAACAGCGCAAACCCCAAAAACAGATGCTTGCCGTGACGACGCAAAAAACCGGATTGTCCGGCCTCGACACTCAAATGGAGCGACGCGCGATTCACATCAACCCCGCTTCCAGCAGATCGTGCAGGTGGATCACCCCTTGCGGCATGCGATCTTCATTCAGCACGAACAGACTGGTGATCTTCAAATTTTCCATCATGCGCGTGGCCTCGACCGCCAGGGCATCGGCGGTGATCACCTTGGGATCACGGGTCATGATCTCTTCGGCCACGCGATTCAACGGATCACGATCACGCTCCAACAAACGGCGCAGATCACCATCGGTGATCACCCCGATCAGGTGTCCGGCCTCATCCACCACGCCGGTCATGCCGAACCGCTTGGCCGTCATCTCGAAGAGCACGTCCCGCACCGCATCGCGTGCCCCCACCTGCGGGATGCGTGTGCCAGTATGCATGCGATCCGCCACCCGCACCAGCAACTTGCGTCCCAGCGACCCGCCCGGATGAAAAAAAGCGAATTGCTCGGGTCCGAAATCCCGTTTTTCCAACAAACAGACCGCCAGTGCATCCCCCATCGCCAACGCTGCGGTGGTCGAACTGGTTGGTGCCAGCCCCATGGGACAGGCTTCGCGCTCGACGGCGATATCCAACACCACGTCGCTGGTACGCGCCAGGGTCGAGTCCAAATTGCCGGTCAAAGAGATCAACGGTACGCCGAGACGACGAAATACCGGCAACAGGGTCAATACCTCCCAGGTCTCGCCACTATTGGAGAGCACCATCACCACGTCCTGGCGCGTCACCATGCCCAGATCGCCATGACTCCCCTCCGCTGGATGGAGAAAAAAAGCCGGTGCACCCGTGCTGGCCAACGTGGCCGCGATCTTGCGCCCGATCATGCCCGATTTGCCGATCCCGGTCACCACCACCCGTCCCCGGCAGGAGAAGAGCAGCTCTACGGCCCGCTCAAATCCCTCATCCAGCCGTCTGCCCATGGCCAGGATCGCCTCGGCCTCCATGCCGAGAATCTGTCGCGCCCGCTCCAACATCATTCCATGGCCTTTTGTTGCACCTGCGATAAAAAAATCCGGGACAACGCCCCGATCCGTTGAGCATAATACCAAGCGGTCCACAAAAGGCCATGGGCGCCGTCGACCGTCACCCACGATTTTTCGAGGTCCAAGTATGAAACTCGTCCGCGACTGCATGTTTCCCAATGTCGTTACCCTCTCACCCCACGCCACCCTGGTGGAGTCGATCCGCCGCATGAACCGCGAGGCCGCCGGATTCGCCGTGGTGCTCGAGAACATGGTCATCACCGGCCTGATCACCGAATACGACTGCATCAAGTGGATGATTCAGGGTGTCAAACCCGAGGTGGCACGCATCGGTGAACTGCCGATCTCCGTGCCGCAGATCGTCCATGAGAGTACGCCGTGCCAGGAACTCCTCCAGATCTATTACCGCCGCCGCTTCCGCCGTTTCCCGGTTCTCAACGAGGATGAGATGCTCTCCGGCGGCATCACCGAAAAACAGATCCTGCGCGCCTTTCCCCGTTCCAACCTGCTCGCCCACTATCGGGTCGCAGACATGATCGCCTCGGACCTCCCGGTCATCTCGCCGGACATGATCTACTGGGATATCGCCCGACAGATCGCCAAACGTCATCGCGGCTGCGTCCTGGTGCGTGAGGGCGAGAATTTTCTGGGCATGATCACCGAAGGGGATATCCTGCGCTACTACGTCGGTTCGGAGTTCAAGCCCGACACCACCGCCCTCACCCTGGCCAAGAGCCGACCCGCCAGCATCGAACCGGAACGGGATCTGCTCTACGCCCTGGACCTCTTCACCCGCACCGGTCATCGTCGCATGCCGGTGGTCACCGCCGACGGGCGATTGGTCGGACTTCTTACCCAGACCGATCTGTTGCGCCAGGTGGCCCACTCCACCCGCTCGCGCCAGCCGATCCTGAACCCCGAGGATATCGCCGAACCGGCCATCTGGTTTGAACCCCATGGCGAGCATCGCATCCTGGCGATCAACGAAAAAGGTGCCAAGGCCATGGAGATCGATCCCACCCACTGGGTGGGGCGTTCGGTGAATGACCTGGCCCAGGATCCGGCGGTCTGGGAGGCGATCGCCACGCTGCTCGAAAGCTGCGGCCACATCAACCAGATCAATCTTCCTTTGCGTACCGGCAGCGGCAACGGTGTTTGTCTCTCCTGCCGCTTCAAACTGGTCCATACCCCCACGGGCGAGGACCGGATCTTCTGGGCCATGGCCGCGCCGGAGGGGGGGCGCGATTCGTGTCGTTAGCACAACATACCATCGAGGAGAAGGAAAAACAAATCATGTCCGAAGCCACCGACACCGATCTCGTCCCCCTGCTCGCCAAGGCGCGTGTCATCGCCGTGGTGGGACTCTCCCCCAAACAGGATCGTGCCTCGTTCCGTGTTGCCGCCTACATGCAGCAGGCCGGTTATCGCATCATCCCGGTTCGTCCCGGCGGCGGCGAGATCCTCGGGGAACCCTGTTACGCCTCACTCGACGAGATTCCCAAGGAGATCCATGTGGATATCGTCGATCTCTTCCGTCGTGCCGAGGAGACCCCGCCCTTGGCCGAGGAGTCGGTGCGCATCGCTGCCGACTGTCTCTGGCTGCAAAGCGGCATCCTGAATGAGGAGTCCATGGCCATCGCCCGCCGGGGCGGACTTTTGGCTGTGCAGGATCGCTGCCTGATGGTCGAACACCGCCGCCTGGCCGGTCAACTGCCCGATTGAGTCGCTTGAAACCGCGGTCGGGATGCGCTCTCGACCGCAGGTGATAAGATAAACCGCACCCGGTTTGGAGTGTACGGTTTCATGAATAGGGGTCCAGGGGGATTATCCCCCTGGTAGGGTCCAGGGGCGAAGCCCTTGGGACTTTAGCCTTTGACTTTAAAATCAAAGTCAAAACCCTGGGAGAGGAATCTCCCAGACCCTCTCTTTTTTTACCAGTAAAAACTACACATTCCAAGCTGGTTGCGGTTTATACATGCCAAGCTGGTTGCGGTTTAAACGGCTGTTCAAATGCAGGTCAGGTTTCCTTTCCCGCCCGCGCTCAACGATTCAACACCGCCAGTGACGCGATGGTGATGGCCCACTGACTGATGATCTGGCTCATGTCCTTGAGCGAGGAGATCAGCTCGAAGGGCTTGGGATCCATGGGCACGATGATCGAACTCCCCGGCACCAGCGTACTCCCCTGCTGATCCCACCAGGTGGAAAGACTCCACAAGGTCTGGGCCCGGCCATCCGGCAGGACGATGAAGGTATCGCCCTTGCTGGCGTTATCCTTGAACCCTCCGGCCCATTTGATGTAATCCATCGGCGCGTGTTCGGCGCGATACAGGAACGATCCCGGATTGAGCACCGCGCCGGAGACCGAGATCTCGCTCGGCCTCTTGGGCATGAACAGCCGATCGCCGGCCTCCAGATAGATATCCAGCTCAGGCTGGGCTTTCAATTTATGCAGATCGGCCTCGACCACCATGCGTCCGAGCGGTTGCACGGTTTTCAATGAGGTGATGATGCCGCGCGTGTTCTCCAGGATCGCTGCGGTATCCCCCTTCTCCTTGCTGCTGGTCACCAGTGAGGCGAGATTCAGTTCAAGCTCCCTGGCCACCCGTTCAAAGCTCTCCTTTTGACTCTTCTGGATGCTGCTGCGGGTGAAGATCGCACCATACGGGAAGGCGTGCTGGGTCACCCCGCCGGCCCGTTCGATGATGTCCGAGAGTTTGTCGTCGCGCCGCAGATCGTACAACCCGGAGCGGACGAACTCCCCTTCCAGCCGCACGTAGCCGATCTCCCGATCGCTGAAGATCGGTGCGAAACGCAACACGTCGCCAGGCGAGAGCTGAAAATCCTCAAAACTCTTGCCCGTGGAGAAATCCAATACCGAACGGAGGGTTCGCGTCTTGCCGGTGGTGGCGTTGGGAGCGCCACGGGAGAGTTCCACCTGTTTGAGATCGACCCGGTTGGTGACCCCGCCACCGGATTGCACCAGCGCCGACAGCCGGGTTCCCTCGGTGACCGGGAAGACTCCGGGGGTACGGACTTCGCCAGTCAGGATCGCGGCATTCTCCAATACGAACGGCAGGATCTCCGGATGGCGCTCGTAAATGGCGGGACATTCGTTATTGCGAACTCCTGGCCCTTCGGTCACCACCATGGAGGTGGTTTTTTCCGCTGTCCTCCTGGCTGTGCTGCGGTCCTGCTCGAATTCGGCGAGCGAAAGATTGATGGCCGTGGAGAAGCGGTAGGCATCCGAGGAGGACATCAGATCGGCCAGATGGCGCAGGGAGTTGCACTCCTGGCGGGGCTGCTTGCCGAGCAGGATCGACTGCACCAAAGGATTGGAGAGAAAGCGGACATCGGCGTCCGCAAGGATGACCAGTTCGTCCTTGTCCATGAATTTCAGGTCGCTGCCCGCATCGCCGCGTATCACCGCGTCGAGGTTGACCGCAGCCAGGATCCGGTTGCGACTGGTCGGGTCTTCCCGGCGTATCACCCCGAAGAGCAGATAGGGATCGGGTTTGAGTACATCCGTATCGAGCAGGAAGTGGCGCGCCGTGGGGATCGATTGCAGCGGGCGCTGCTGCTCGCGGGTGACGTGACCGCTCAAGCGTACCTGACCGATCTTGAAGCGCAACACATCGCCGGGTTGCAGATCGAAGGAGGAGAGTTGGCTTGCCGGCAGGTTGATGACGCGGCGCGTGGCCTCGCGGCTGCCGCGTTTGCGATC
Organism: Magnetococcus sp. YQC-9; assembly: GCA_039908105.1. GTDB lineage: Bacteria > Pseudomonadota > Magnetococcia > Magnetococcales > Magnetaquicoccaceae > Magnetaquiglobus. The sequence goes on along the minus strand of JAMOBI010000048.1, from coordinate 22,326 downwards.
GATCTGGAAGTCGAGTGCCAGATTTTTGTCGAATTTGGCCGCACCCACCACACCCTGGGCAATGGCCACCAGATCACTCATGCGGGCACCGGGCAGGATCGGGAAGAGGGTGGGTCGATCCTCGTTGCCTTCCAGCAGAACGGAGCTGTCCAACAGCAGGGGGAGCAGATCCGGAAATTTGTTGAAAATGGCCGGACAGGCGGTTGGCGTCTCCGGGAGTGTGGCCGTCGGCACACCGGCCTTCATGCGCGGTGCGGCTTTCAGATCGGACAGCTCCGGGCGCGCGATTCTCTCATCCGGTGATGCGGGCGCATCCTGGAGTTGAAAGGCACTGGCAAGGCGCAGGGATTCGGCGGATTCGGTATTCATCAGGGGCGAATCCGCCTTGCCTTTGCCGGTGAGCGCACCTGTTTCCTTGAATTGAAACAGATTCGAAAAACGCAGGGGATCCGAAGAGGCGGCGACCGCCTCGAGTCGAGTCAGAGCGACACATGGGTTCCTGGCTGCTTTCCTTTGCAGAACCTCGGCAACCCGCTCCGAGGAGAGGAAGCGGATATCCTCGTGGCTCAACACGATCAGCACATCGTGGTTGGTGAGCGGTTGATCGATCTCATGACGCGCAGCGATCAATCCCAGGTCGATGGGAACGAAGGTGCGGTTGCGGCTTTTGGGATCGGTGCGATGGATGACGCCGAACGGCAGGTAGGGATCCGGGAGCAGCAGTTCAGGGTCGGAGAGCAGGGCTCGTACCGTGGGTGCAGAGGCGAGTGAGCGGGTATGCGGGCGGGAGACATGCCCTTCGATAGCTACCTCCCCCATGAGGGTCGGGCCGTGACGCGCTTCGACCAGCACGATATTGCCATTGGAGATCTTTTCGGTTTTCTGATTTTTGATTTCAACCAGGGACTCCCGCTCCTTGGCATCGGGCTTGAGCAGGGTGAAACGGTTGCCATGCGGGGTGACCGTGCCGCCAGCAAGTTGCAAAAGATCATCGAGGGGAACGGCCTTTTGTCCAGGAGGCAGTTCATAGATGCCAGGTCGTTTGACCAGACCGGAGATGGCGACCACCGAACCGATCGGCGGCACGACGATGCGATCGCCGACTGCAAGCGTCGGATCCTCCTCGCTCCCTTCCCGGGAGAGTAGAGAGTAGAGATCGAGCTGGCGGACCTCGCCGTTGCGATGCAGTTGCACGGTGCGCAACGAGCCGGTCTTGCGCACGCCGCCGGCGGTGCTCAAGGCATCGAGCAGGGTGGAGAGGCCGGTGACACGATGCATGCCCGGTTGGCTGACCTCACCCATGACATAGACCGAGAAGAAACGGAACGCGCCGATGGAGAGGAACACCTCGGTGCCGACCTGGGTGGTGCGAATGCGTTCGCGCAGCTCTTCGCGGAACTCACCGAACGGGCGACCGGAGGCAATCATGGGTTCGGCAAGCAGCGGGATCATCGCCTTGCCTTCCAGATCCACCTTCACGGTCGCGCTTCTTTCGTTTTTGCCACGGAAGGTGACGATCAGCTGGTCGCCCACGCCCAAGACATAGGAGTCGGGCGCCGAGCCGGCCACGGGCGCGGTCCGATTCCTGGCCGAACGGAACATGTTGTAACCGAACTGGATCAACGGACTTTTGGCGCGCAGGGAGAAGTCGGACTCAAGCAGTGAAATCGACCGGCCAGTACCGGGGCTTGGGCTGACGGTCTGTTTTTTGCTGTCCTTGAGACGCATCTGATCCAGATTGCCACCAGGGGAACGCAAGCCTCGTTGTGGAGCCAGTTGCCGGATGATCTCCGCCTCTGGAGCGGATTCCGGAAGGTCGATGCTCGACTCCTCCTCCACGGCATCATCTTCCGCAGTGAGGTTGGCGATGGGTATGAGGAGCAGCCATCCGGTCAGAAACAGCTGGATGAGTCTCCACCAGAGGCGCGCCGGGCGGTGGTCAGGCATGCGTGGGTGATCCATGAGGCTTTGGTTTCCGTTGAGTGATGAGGCGCGTTGCGGTCGCTTACATCCTGGACACTATCGGAGCGTGCCAGTCGTCAATGGTGATGATGGTCGTGCGACTCTTTTTCCATCTCTTTCTGATTGCCGGCCTTGACGCCGGAGCCGGCGCGCACCTCGGCGCTGAGCGACTGTTCCGAGCCATCGGCGAATTTCAACGTGAGCGGCACGCTGTCCTTGGGTTGCAGGGACTTTTTGGGTCCGATCAGCATGATGTGCAGACCACCGGGCGCCATTTTCACCTGGGCACCGGGGGCGATGGCCAGTTGGGGTTTGGGACGCATCTGGCTCTTGCCGTCCTGTTGCACGGTTTCATGAATTTCGACCTTGGAGAAGAGCGGGCTTGAGGCGCCGACTATTTTTTTCTCCTTGGAGTCGGGGTTGTGCAGCGTCATGTACCCGCCCAAAGCCGGGGCAGCGGGTGGGGCGGCGCGCACCCAGGGATCCTGGATGTGGAGTTGGTCGGCAGCATAAGCCGGGGTTGCGATGAGGGCGGAGCCGATCAACAGGGATGCGAGCAGCGATTTCATAAGGTTTCTCCATAATGTTTACGAATTTTTAAAAACAGTTCAGCCATGGTGGCTGGCTGATGCAGTTGGGGCTGGAAGAGGGCGGTGAATTTTCCCGCCGGATCGATCACAAAGAAGACCGAGGAGTGGCTGATCAGTTGCGACTCGTCCCCTTTGTCCGATTTGGTGGGCAGCGAGTAGTAGGCGCCGAGTTGTTTGGCAAAGGCGTGGATCTCCTCCTGCTTGCCGGTGAGGCCCAGGAAATCGGGATTGAAGTAGGGGACGTAGTTCTTGAGCTGCTCGGGTGAGTCGCGTTCGGTGTCCACGGAGACGAAAAGGGATTGCACCTTGGAGAGCGCATTCGGGGTTTTTCCGAGGAGATCGTAGGTCTCGGCCAAAAGCCCCATGGAGAGCGGGCAGACATCCGGGCAGTGGGTATAGCCAAAGAAGATGAAGGTCCAGCGGCCTTGCAATCGTTCCGGAGCAAACGGCTTTTCATGATGATCGATCAGCGAGAAGGGTTGCAGGTCGCGCGGAGAGGGGAGCAGGACACCGATCAACTCCTTGGGCATGGTCAGGGTGGGATCCGGGGTCCGTCCGATGAGGGCGCTTTGGATGCGCATGCCGATCAGCACCAGGGCAATGCCACCCAGGGTGAAAAGAATCGCCTGGCGGAGGTTGATTCGTTGCAAAGAAAATGACATGCGAGTTGATCCAGGTGGTGAGTGCCATGAATGCGGGATTATTCGGGAGGCGTCCATAAGGCGCCCTTGTTCTTTCAGCCGATCCATTTTAGCCTCTTTTCGTGCGTCAGGCTACCCTGTTTGCAAACGTAAGAGAGGAAAATCCGATGCAGCACGCCTCTTTGAGAGAGGAGCCCGGCATGCGGGCCTTGATTTGTGGCCCGACTGGCGTCCAGTTGGACCGGCTAAGGCCGATTCCGGAGATCAAACAGGACGAGGCGTTGATCCGGGTTCTCTTGGCCGGGATCTGTGCCACGGATCTGGAGATCCTTGGTGGATATGCCGGATTCGACGGTATTTTGGGGCACGAGTTCGTCGGACGGGTGGTGGAGGCGCCCGGTGCGCCGGCGTGGCGGGATCTTCGGGTGGTCGGTGAGATCACGGTGGGGTGTGGTCGTTGTCCGGCCTGTCAGCGCCGGGAGCGGGGTCACTGCGTGCAGCGGACGGTGATGGGGATTCGGGGTCGGGATGGGGCGTTCGCGGAGTATCTTACCCTGCCGCTGGTCAATCTGCATCGTGTGCCGGACGGGGTTGCCGATCGCCTGGCCGTGTTCACCGAACCTTTGGCCGCAGCTCTGGAGATTCTGGAGCAGACGCAGGTGCGACCGAGCGATCGGGTGGTGGTGGTCGGGGATGGCAAACTCGGCCTGCTGGTTGCCCAGGTGTTGGCGTTGACCGGCTGCGAAATCGTGGTGATCGGGCGGCATGCGCGTAAACAGGCGCTGCTGGAGCGACGCGGCATCCCGATTTTGACCGGGGGTGCGCACGTGGAGTCGGGTTGGGCCGATTTGGCGGTGGCCTGTTCCGGAAGTCGGGAGGGGCTTGCCTTGGCGCACCGGTTGGTACGTCCGCGCGGGCGATTGGTCGTCAAGAGCACCCATGCCGGGGCTGTCCCTGTGGATCTGGCGGCTTTGGTGGTCGATGAGATCACCATGCTGGGTTCGCGCTGCGGGCCCTTTGCGGCAGCGTTGCGCTTGCTGGCCGGGGGATACGTGGAGGTGGAATCGATGATCGACGCGGTTTTTCCCTTGGAGGAGGGGGTGGGCGCCTTGGAGAGAAGTCGTGAAAGCGGGGTTCTGAAGGTGTTGATCCAGCCTTGAAGTGGATTGGTTGCCGTATCGGTACGGGAGTGGGCAGATGTCGGTTGGATTTGATCTGGTGATTTTCGATTGTGACGGAACGCTGGTGGACAGTCTGGATGCCATCGTACGTTCGGCCAATCTGGCGTTGGCGGAGGTGGGCGAAGGATTGGTGTTGTCGCACACGCGCATTGCCTCTGTTGTGGGGTTGTCGTTGCATGAGGCGATGGCGGTCCTGATGCCGGAGGGGTCCACGGAACAGCACGCGCGTGCGGTCGATGCCTATAAATGCCATTATAAAAAGCTTGCCGATGGTGGGGAGTTGCCGACCCCGCTTTTTCCGGGCGTACGGATGGTTTTGGACAGCTTGCGGCAGGCTGGCGTTACCCTGGCCGTGGCGACGGGCAAGTCGTTGCGCGGTCTGGAGCGTACGCTGCGCGAGCAGGGATTGGAGGGGTATTTCGAGGTATTGATGACTGCGGATCAGGCGCCGAGCAAGCCGCATCCCTCGATGATCGAACAGATTCTGGATGCAACCGGCTGCAGTCGTGCGCGTACGCTGATGGTTGGGGATACGGTCTACGATTTGGAGATGGGGCGCAACGCCGGGGTGCGGACTGCGGCGGTGACCTTCGGTTGTCACGGACGCGAGGAGTTGGCCGCCTGTCAACCCGATTATTGGATTGAGGAGATGGAGACGTTGTTGAACGTGGTCGGGGTGGCGTGGCCGGATGTCTGTCGTGCGGGGTGACGGGGCGGTGGGGTGTCTTTTCATCCGTTTGCGGCGTGTTGTGGGTGGGATGCTGCTCATCGTCTCATGGATTGTTCCGGGTTCTGTCTGGAGTGAAGTGACCCTGCATCACTGCATCGATGCCAAGGGGCGTACCATTCTCAAGGACAAGCCTTGTGCGAGCGGGGAACGGGATCGGAATCCGCCACCGCCGGAGGAGGAGATTCCTCTGCTGGCCAGGGGGAGTCGTGGTCAATATTGGATTCCGGTGGTGCTCAACGAGCGGGTGATCGTGGAGTTTCTGATCGATACCGGTGCCAATGTGGTGGTGATGCCGGGAGACATCGTGGATCAGATGGCCGGGATGGGATTGATCGGCGCCTCCGATTGGCTCGGTACGGTGCGCTCCACGTTGGCGGATGGTTCGAGTGGACTGTTGGCAGTGGCCCGTTTGCAGAGTTTGCGTGTTGGTTCGCGCATGATGCACGGTGTGCCGTTCACGGTGACCGCTTCCAAAGGGATGCCGTTATTGGGTACGCCGGTGTTGGAGCAGTTGGGTGGCTGGCGCATCGATCATCGGCGGGGTCGGCTGCTCATTCCGCAGCCGCCGCGCAGTGTCGCGGATCAGGAGGCGGAGCGGATTGCGGCGTTGCGGGCGGGATCGGCTGCTGCGACCGGTAAATTTTTGCGGCAGTGTTGGCGTGCGGATGGATCGGTGTTTCTGGCGCAGCCCCCGTGTCCTGGTGGTGACCGGTAATGAAAATGGTTTGACTGTTACAGGGGTTCGGGGAGCTCTGATCCTCGGCAGAGATTTGGAGACGGAGTCTCCAAGGTTTTGCTTTTGACGTTGCCTTGAGCGCGCTTTTCTAAACCGCACCTGCTTTGGGATGCGTAGTTAGCGCGCTAAAGTCAAAAACAAAGTCCCAAGGGCTTTGCCCTTGGATCCCACCAGGGGGATAATCCCCCTGGACCCCTATTAATGGAACTACGCATCCCGTGATGGTTGCGGTTTAAAAGAAGCATTTTTCGCGTTTTCTGCAAAACGTCTCTTTGAAAGCATCGCCGGAACAGGCCGTCGCAAAGCGGCATTTTTAATAAGCTTTCAGGCGGTCATGGCGCTTTGGCAAAGGCAACGTCTCAACGACAAAAGTAGTCAATGATCTTGTTCTTCTCTGTGCTGACGATGAAGTGGTGGATGCACCCCTTGCCATCCTTGGGGTAGTAGAGGTACCCCTCGGCAGTGCGTTGTCCGGCCACCTTGACATCCATGGTGATGTTGGGCTGGCCGAAACGGGTGATGAGCTCCTTGCCCGCGGAACCGATCAGGGTTTCCGGTTTGATCAAAGAAGGATGGCTGGGCGGATTGGGTTTGGGTGGCGGCGGGGTGACGGTTCCCTTGATCTCGCGTGCCGTGATTTTGCTGTCAGCAGGCACTGTTCCCTCCGACTTGACGCCATCGATGCCAATGTCTTCCTGTACGGACTGGAGCTGCCTGGCCGGGGTGTTGCTCTCCTGGGGCGCGCTTCCCGCAGCCGGCTCAAGGATCGAGCCGCAACCAGTCAAAAGGAGTGCGGTGAGCAACACCACCCGGGATTTCATCGCTGAATTGATCATTCCGTTGGAATAGCCTCTTTTATCGGGTCAACCGTCCGCCAGGATGCGATTTTCGATCGCTCTGCGGATCTCGGTCGCCTGTTCGGTGGGCACCTGACAGGTTCCAGCCGCTGTGTGGCCGCCGCCGCCGTAGTGCAGACAGAGCGAACCGATATGGGTGTTGGAGGTGCGATTGAAGATCGATTTTCCCAGAGCGAAGACAGTGGTTTTGCGGGTCTGGCCCCAGAGGATATGGAGCGAGATGTTGCACTGGGGGTAGAGGGCATAGATCATGAAGCGGTTGCCCGGATAGATGATGTCGTCGTGACGCAGGTCGAGCACCGCCAGGTTGCGATGGATCTTGGTGTGCGCCTGGATCTGGGTCTTGAAGAGCTCTTCCTGCTCAAAGTAGTAATCGACCCGCTCCTTGACATCCGGCAGGGCGAGGATCTCTTCGATGGTGTGGTTGCGGCAGTATTCGATCAGATCCATCATCAGGTTGTAGTTGGAGATGCGAAACTCCTTGAAACGTCCCAGGCCGGTACGCGGATCCATGATGAAATTCAACAGCATCCACCCTTGCGGATAGAGGATGTCGTCTTCCAGAAACTGTCCGGAGTCGGCCTTGTCGACTGCGTCCAGGATATCATCGCGCACGTCGGGGAAAGTGCTCTTGCCACCGAAGTGGTTGTAAACCACCCGGGAGGCCGACGGCGCGTTCGGATGGATGATATAGTTGTCGTGGGATTGATCGGCGACCCGTTCCGCCTCGCTGGCGTGGTGATCCAGAACAAGGTGGGCTCCCGGCTGGTAGGGGAGATTGGTGACGATATCCCGGCTGGTGATGGGAATCTTGCCGTCCTGCATATCCTTGGGCTGGACGAAGAGGATGTCGTCGATGATATCGAGTTTGCGCAGGAGCATGGCGCTGACCAGGCCATCGAAATCACTGCGCGTGACGAGACGGTATTTCTGCGTTTGCGACATGGAAAACGGCTCCCTGAAAGCCAAACGGGTGGATCCTTATTCTTTGCATCAAACAGTATAGGGTAATTTTTCACTCGGATCCATTGATAAACCGCATTTTAGGTCAGAATTCCCGATCGAGGGTGCATGGGGTGACGAAGAGAGAGGCGGGGGCAGCGTGCGTGGCAGGGGAATTGGCAGCCGAAAGGTGTGTGCAAGAGGTTGCGGTGGCGTGCGAAAGCCGCATAATAGATCCGAGGCGCAAGTGGGGTAGGATGCGGAATGGGTGGTTTTGGATAAAGTTCGGGGGGAGTGATGAAAATCGGAAAAGAGGGGGGCGTCGAGGGGCGGGGATGGGGGCTGGCGACCACGGCGTTGCACACGGGTCGGGAGACCACGCCGGAACGGGAGAACAGTCCGCCACTTTTTCTGACTTCGAGTTTTCGTTTTGAGTCAGCCGAGCAGGCTCGGGCGATCTTTGCCGGGGAGGAGGAGGGGAATCTTTACAGCCGGTTCACCAACCCCACGGTGGCCCTGTTCGAGGAGCGGGTCGCGGCGCTGGAGGGCGCCGAGCACGCGGTGGCCGCCGCCAGCGGCATGGCGGCGGTCACCATGACCTTTCTGGCCTACCTTTCCACAGGCGATCATGTGGTGATCAGCCGCTCGGTATTCGGTTCGACCACCAACATTGCCAACACCCTGCTCAAAAGAATGGGCATCGGCGTCACGCGCGTGCCGTTGTCGGATCTGGCTGCCTGGGAGGCGGCGATCACCCCGGCAACGCGGCTTTTTTTTCTCGAAACCCCGGCCAATCCGACGCTGGAGATGGTCGATCTGGCCGCCCTTTGTCAACTGGCGCATGACAAGGGGATCCGCGTGGCGGTGGATAATGTGCTCTGCACCCCTTGTCTGCAACGCCCGATCGAGTTGGGGGCTGATCTGGTGGTCCACTCGGCGACCAAATACATGGACGGTCAGGGCAGGGTGTTGGGCGGTGTGATCGTGGGTGAGAAGAGATCCCTGATGGATCACGTTTTCCCTCTGTTGCGCAACACCGGTTCGTCGCTCTCCCCCTTCAATGCCTGGGTGCTGTTCAAGGGGCTTGAAACCCTGGCGCTGCGCATGGAGCGGCATTGCGACAACGCCGAAAGGGTGGCCGCCCATCTGGCGGCGCGTCCGGAGTTGCACGGGCGGGTTGTTTATCCGGGTTTGCCGGACCATCCGCAACGGGAGTTGGCGGCCCGGCAGATGGGTCGTTTCGGTGGGCTGGTCTGCCTGGATCTCGGATCACGCGCGCGGGCGCACCGTTTCCTCGACTCTTTGAGTCTGGCGATCATCACCGCCAATCTGGGGGATTGTCGCACCCTCTCCACCCATCCGGCCACCACCACCCACGCCAAACTGACCGATGCCGAACGTCAGGCCGCCGGGATTACCGAGGGGCTGGTACGCCTCTCCGTCGGGCTGGAGGATATCGGGGATATCCTGGCCGATCTGGATCGCGCATTGGATCGTTCCGGTTAGGAATCAATTCTTTTTGCACAACGCATCAAAGGTTGCACGCATGGGCGTGTTACGTCATTTTATGCACACGCTACGATGGCGGCATTTCCATTTCATCCATTGCAATCAGGGAGGACAACAGCATGGCAGATCCAATTCGCGTGGCGGTCACCGGGGCCGCGGGTCAAATCGCCTACAGCGCCATTTTTCGTCTGGCCTCGGGCGCGGTTTTCGGTCCTGACCGTCCGGTCCATCTGAAATTGTTGGAAATCACGCCGGCGATGAAGGTGTGTGAAGCGGTGATGATGGAGTTGGATGACTGCGCGTTTCCGACCTTGGCCAGTGTCGAAGGGACCGATCAGGCGGATGTGGCCTTCGATGGGGTGAATGCCGCCTTGTTGATCGGCTCGCGTCCGCGCGGACCGGGCATGGAGCGGGCCGATCTGATCCGTGTCAATGGTCCGATTTTCGTGGGTCAGGGCCAGGCGCTCAATCGGGCTGCCTCGGACGTGCGCATCGTGGTGGTGGGCAATCCCTGCAACACCAACTGCCTGATCGCCATGAGCAACAGCGATGTGCCCAAGGATCGTTTCGGCGCGATGATGCGTCTGGATTACAACCGCGCCAAGACCATGCTCGCCAACAAGGCCGGCGTGACGGTGAACGATGTCACCAATCTGGCCGTTTGGGGCAACCACTCCAACAATCAGTACCCGGATTTCGAGAATGCCCGCATCAACGGGCGTGCGTTGACCGAGGTGATCACCGACGAGGCGTGGCTCAAGGATACCTTCGTGCCCGACGTGCAGACCCGCGGTGCTGTGGTCATCAAGGCGCGTGGGGCCTCGAGTGCGGCTTCCGGCGCGATCGCCGCCCTTGATCATCTGCTCTCCTTCGGCGCTCCGACCCCGGCGGATGACTGGTTTGTGGCTGCGGTGCAATCCGCTGGACAGTATGGCGTGGATCCGGGGTTGGTGTTCGGTTATCCGCTGCGCTCCGATGGCGATCGCTGGGAGGTGGTCGACGGGTTAACGATGTCCCCCTGGGGTCGCGCCAAGTTCGAGAACGTTTTGAACGAGTTGCGCCAGGAGCGCGAGGTGGTCAAGGATCTGCTGTAATGGAATGATGACGGTTCAGGATTCAACCGGCATTGGGAATCCGGGGGGGTGTTATCGCCCCCGGATCCGCATCATGAGAGGTTGAATCGTGAAGGAAAACGCAAAAATTGCGTTTGCTGCCGCAACTCCTGTCCGGATTCTGGTGTCTTAGGAAGTATCACGGCCATGGGGCGCTGTGCAAATCATCCAAGCCAGGCTCGGTCGGATGATCAGGCTAACGGAAACCGGAGCGTGTCACCAGGAGGTTCTGATGTGACGTTCCTGGTTTAAGAAACGGGAGTTGGCGATGAAATACGTGATCTTTCTCGGGGATGGCATGAGCGATCGTCCCATCGAGGCCCTGGGAGGACGGACCCCCTTGATGGCGGCCCGCACCGCCAACATGGACCGCATGGTCCGCGAAGGGATCGGTGGGTGGTCGCTGAATACCCCGGAAGGCTATTATCCGGGCAGCGATATCGCCAACCTGGGGGTGCTCGGGTATGACGTGACCCGGAGTTATACCGGTCGCAGTCCGCTGGAGGCCGCCGCCATGGGGGTCGATCTTGGACCCGATGACATCGCCTTTCGCTGCAATCTGGTGACTCTGGCGGAAAATTTTTCGGTGATGGCCGATTTTTCCGCAGAACATATCTCCTCACCCGAGGCTGCAGAAATTATCGAAACTTTGAACGAGCGGCTCGGCAACGAGTGGTTTCGCTTTTATCCTGGGGTGAGTTACCGTCATCTGCTGGTGTGGCGCAACGGGAGGGAGCGGTTGCAGAGCCGTCCGCCGCACGATATCTCCGATCGACCGATTGCCGGGGCCACGCCGGAGGGACCGGATGCGCAGCCGATTTTTGCCTTGATGCGCGCTTCGTGGGAATTTCTGGCCGATCACCCGGTCAATCAGGCCCGGGTGGCCAGCGGCAAACGTCCGGCCAATTCGATCTGGTTGTGGGGGCATGGACGCAAGCCGCAGCTCTCTCGTTTCGAGGAGCGTTTCGGCAAGAGTGGCGGGATCATCTCGGCAGTGGATTTGATGCGTGGCATTGCGGCGCACATCGGTTTTGATGTGCTGCATGTGCCAGGGGCCACGGGGTGGATCGATACCGATTACGAGGGCAAGGCGGCAGCCTGTTTGCAGGGATTGGAGACGCGCGACCTGATATTCGTGCATGTGGAGTCGCCGGACGAGGCGGGTCATGCCGGGCGGATGGATTACAAGCTCAAGGCGATCGAGGATTTCGATGCCCGTCTGGTGGGGCCGGTGATCGAGGAGTTGGCGCGGCGCGGACCGTTTCGTGCCATGGCGCTGCCGGATCACCCCACGCCGTTGGCGACCAAGACCCACGATCCGGGCCCGGTACCGTTTGCGATGTTCGGTCACGGCATCGTGCCGGATCGGAATGAAGTATACGACGAGCGGTTGTTGCAGACCGCCTCGGTAACTTTTGATCCGGGCACGCGCCTGATGCCGTTCTTTCTACAGAATGGGTTGTGAGGGGGGTGTGACGGGCGAGGGGGAATGAACCGATCCGAACCGCACCAGTCTTGGAATGATTCAACTGGTGAAAAAAAGAGAGGGTCTGGGAGATTCCTCTCCCAGGGTTTTGCCTTTGACTTTAGCGCGTTCTACAAAAGAAGCATTTTTCGCGTCTTTTGCGAAAAATGCGCCGCGCGCCGTCTTGGTTGCGGGATTGTTTTGCGTCATTTGCAAAACAATCCCGCGAACATGGCCCAAGAACAAAGCCGCGTGACAGAGGCTTTAAGGTTTTAGTGACTGGCGTGCCAACCCATCGCAACCAGTCAAATCAGCTTGGTTGAGCCACCAGGTTAACGTAAGGCATCACCGGAGATTAAGGTATGAAACGACTCAGGTCCGGGGACGATGAGGATCTCCGGACCTGAGTTTGCTGCAATGGGAATTTTGGCGAAATCCGACGCTTGCGCGGGGATTAGCCGTTGCTGACGCGCTCGCGGATGCGGGCCTGGAGGCGACGCATGGGTTCGTTGAGGGTGGCGGTATCCAGTTCGATGAGGTAGTTGTCCAGTCCGCCGGCCTTGTCCACGGAGCGCAGGGTCTCGGTGGGGAGGGTCATTTCGAAGCTCTGCTTCAAAGACATGCTGAACAGCGACCGACGTTGGATGTTGGGTAGCCAAGCGTGCTTGGTTTTCCGGTGGGAGTGGGAGACCCGATTGCCGATTTGCGGGGCTTTTCCGCCCATGGTCAATTTTCTTGTCACGAATGCTCTCCCGAGAGTCCAGAGCAGGGGGTTGAAGATGATCGTGGCCGGTGACCGGCTCAAAAAATAAGGATCGCATATCCTCATCCGGAATGCAAGGGTAAGGTGCCGATTTTGTCTGAATGGGGGATTGTTGTTGCCTTGTCGAGGGAGAAAATGGCAAACTGTACTTAATTAAACCGCGAGCGCGCTAAAGTCAAAAACAAAGTCCCAAGGGCTTTGCCCTTGGATCCCACCAGGGGGATAATCCCCCTGGACCCCTATTAATGGAACTACGCATCCCGTGATGGTTGCGGTTTAAGGTAACCCGGAGAGGTGCGGGTGTGGGCGATTCCGGCAAAAATCTTAGGGAACGGGAGGAGATCTGGATCCATGGGTGTCATTGATGTGAACAAAAACATGGCCCAATTGATGCGGGAACATCCGGGACTGGCGCGGATGTTGGCGCTCAAGGGGATCGATTGCGGCGAATGTCTGGCATCCGAGGTGGATACGTTGAGCGATGTTGCCCGGATGTATGGGCTGGATCTGGCCAAACTGGTCAACGAGATTGGCTGGGCCGATGCGGGGCAGGCCTCCGAAGAGGTGTGAATTTTCTTATGACCCCAAAAGCTTCTGGAAAGAAGTGCGGAAGTGTGCTAGCCTAATAGCTGGAGGGTCGCAAAAAGATTTTCCCGCGCAGATGTTCATGCGGTCATCTCATGGCGTTTACCTTGAAATCATTATCATAAAATTTATGGATCGTGGTTCGGGCGCAGTCGGTTCCTTGTGATTGAGCGCGCGTTTGCTTACGTACGTCTGGCACGTAAACATGCGCGCGTTTTTCTCAATGCAGGATCCTCTGAATAGGGTGCGCCTGGACACGCGCTCGCGTTTTGTGGCATCCGGTCACGGGTTCCGGTGGCAAAGGCATGGCATGAAGATACGATTGGCAGGTGAGATGACGTACATCCGCTGGATGAGCACCCTGACCGGACTGTTTCTGACCGGATGCGTGGCTGCGGGGGCGGTGAATTCGACGCCCTCCACCTCTGCGGAGAGTGCACCCAAAGAGGAGTCGCAGGCCGCCGAGGTCCGCAAGGACGCACCACCTTTGCCGGATAAGCCAAGCGCGGATGGCGTCTATTATTATTATGTCCTCGGACACATGATGATGGGCGATCGACGCTGGGAAGAGGCTGAAAACGCCTTCATTCGCGTGGCCGAAGGGGATCCCAAGTCGGTCGAAGCGCGGCTGATCGTCTCTCATCTGGCCACCCAGCGCGGTGATCTGAACTTGGCATCCCGTTTTGCCCAGGAAGCGGTGGCGCTCGATCCGGACAATATCAAAGCACGTCTTCTGCTCGCCGGTCTGCTCAACGCTTTGGAACGCTATCCCGAGGCAGCCAGCCATTACGAAGCCTTGCTGAAAAAACAGCCCGATCACCTCTCCGCGCGTTTAATGCTGGCGCAGATCTACGGACGCCTGAAGGATCCAGCGCGTGCCAGGAGTGCCTTGGCCCCGCTGATGAACAAGCCGGAGGTGGCCTGGAAGGCCAATCTGGCGCTTGGACGCGCCTATGTCCATCTTGGCGATCTCAAGAAGTCACTGGAATATTTTCGCAAGGCACGCAAACAGGCCCCGGATCAACTCGAGCCGATACTGGCCTTGGGGGCTGCCCTGCAGGAGTTGGATCGGCCCAGGGAGGCCGAGACCCTCTATCGGGAGTTTTTGTCGCGCAATCCGGAGAGCGAGACCATCCACAGCCGTTTGGGACGCTTGCTGCTCACCCAGGAGGATCGCAGCGCCGCCCTGGAGGAGTTTCGTACCATTGCCCGGCTTTCGCCGGGGAGCGTGCAGGCACGTCTGACCACGGCGCTCATCCTGATGAGTCAGCGCCACTTCGAGGAGGCGCTGCAGGAGTTGCGTCTGGCCGATGCCGCCCGTCCGGGCAACAGTGGCGTGGCCTACTACATCGGGCAGACTCTTGAGGCCATGGACCGGCTGCGCGATGCACGCCAGGCTTACGAGTCGATCAAAAAGGACGATCCCTTTTTTCTTGAGGCGCAGGTGCGCGTCGCGTTTCTCGATGCGGCGGAGAAGAAAGGTCAGGAGGCGGCGACCCGCCTGAAGAATCTCAATGACACCTATCCGGATCGCATCGAGGTGTTGCTCGCCCTGACGGTCATCCTTTTTCAGGAGGAGGAGTACAACGCGGTTGTGGATACTGCCTCCAAGGGGTTGCATCTGGCTCCGGAGCAGAGCCGTTTTCTGTTCAATCGCGCCATGGCGCTGGACAAATTGCAGCGTTGGCCCGAGGCGGAAAAGGATCTCCAGCAATATTTGGGCAAGAATCCCGACGATGCCCATGCCTTGAACTATCTGGGTTATACCTGGGCGGAACGTAACGAAAAGCTTGAGGAGGCTCACAAGCTGATCATCCGGGCCTCCCAGTTGGCACCGGGCGATGGTTTCATTCTCGACAGTCTGGGTTGGGTCTTGTACCGCATGAACCGCCTGGACGAGGCGTTGACCCGCATGCGCGAGGCGGTGCGCATGGAGCCCAAGGATCCGACCATCCGCGAACATCTGGGGGATGTGTTGGCCGCTTCGGGACGGACCAAGGAGGCGCTTGCGGTGTGGCGTCAGGCGTTGGAACTCAATGCCGCCAATGATGCGTTGCGGCTCAAGATCGAGCGTAATGCCCAGGGCGAGGATCCGGCCACCAAAAAAAGCAGCGATGCGAATGGCGGGACGAAACCCGTTCTTCCCGGTAGTGGTACCTCCAATTGATTCGATTGGATTCCCGCCCATTCTGGCGTTATGTGGTGATCGGCTGGTGCATGACACTGGCTGCCTGCGCCTCCCTGGATCCCTTGACGGAAAAGTCGACGAGCGTTTCCGGCGAGGTGGTCACCGAGCGCTTTCAGAACGATCAGGCGCTGCGCGCCCAGGGTCTCAAGCACTGGTCGGTCGAGGGGAGTTTGGAGATCGAAACCCCGGAGCAGGGGCGACGCAACCGGATCGATCTGTTGGGCAGCGGGCAATCGCGGGTGCGCATGCGCATTCATGGCCCGTTCCGGCAGATCGCGGCGGAGATGATCGCCTTTGAACAGCGGGTGCGCTGGGTCGATTCCGAGCAGCGTACCGTGACCGAGGTGCCGGCCACCCCCGAAGGGTTGCATTACCTCATCGGCGTGCCGATCGATCCCGAACGACTGGTTTTTTGGCTCATGGGGCAGGCCGATGCCCTGACAATGGCCGATATCCTGCCGCATGATCCCGAGGGTGTCCGGGTTGAGACCCGGGGGGGTGAACGGCTGTGGCTCGATGAGGGGAGCGGGCGGATTCGTGCGCGAGCCGGCGAGGCGGCTCCCGGTTCCCTCTACCGGGCGATTTACGACTGGCCCGATCCCAAAGAGCACCGTGCGACTGCACAGTTGATGCCCAAATCCATCCACGTTACCCTGGATCAACCCAAGATCCGCATGGTGTTTACCCTGCGCGGTTGGCGCCTTCCCTCTGCAGGTCCGGTTATGGCCGATTTCGACCAGGCCGTTGCCAGCGGTTTCTCTCTCTTTCGTCCGTTGGCACCATGAGTCATAACGGTCCTGTCCGATCCGTACCGGTCACCTATTTGGCGCCTGCCAAGGTCAATCTGACGTTGCGGGTGGTCGGACGACGTTCTGATGGGTATCATCTCCTTGAGTCCTGGATGGTTTTTTTTCCCCTTTATGACCGATTGACGGTGACGGTGACGGATGGAGAGCTGGGGTTGCTTTGCGATCCAGCGGTTACCGGCGCACCGGAGGAGAATCTGGTCTGGCGCGCGGCGCGACTGCTCAAGGAGCACTGTGCGGTTTCGTTGGGGGCCCGGTTGGAGCTTTGCAAGCGGATTCCGCACGGTGCGGGGTTGGGTGGCGGCTCATCGGATGCCGCGTTGACCTTGCTGGCGTTGAATCGTCATTGGGGATTGCATCTTAACCTTGAGACGTTGATCGGCTTGGGGGTCGGTCTGGGTGCGGACATTCCGTTTTTTCTCAGAGGATGTGCGGCGTTGGTCGAGGGGATCGGCGAGCGGTTGACCCCTTTGGAGGCTCCTCTGGCCGGTGAGCTGGTGTTGTTGTTTCCGGGTGCAGGGTTGGCCACGCGGCGGGTGTTTCAAGGGTTGGCGGGTCGATATCCGACGCGGGCGGCTGGGTTGGGCATGCCGCCGGTGGGGGCGGATTTGAGCGAGTTGTTGGAGAACGATCTGGAGCTCGTGGCGCTGGAGTTCGCTCCGGTGATTGGAGAGGCGCTTGCGGTGTTGCGGGGGGCCGGGGCACGGGCGACATTGATGTCCGGCAGTGGTTCGACGGTGTTCGGGGTGTTTCCGGATGCGGTGGCGGCTGAGGCAGCGGTGGAGCAGGTGGGTGCAGCCCACCCTGAGTGGCGATTGTTTGCGGGCGGAATACTCAACGTGCATCCGTTTCATGCGGGAGACGATTGGGAATCCCATTCATGCAGGGGTACCGGGACCGGCAAGGTTCCCGGCAGTGTCTGGGACTGAGTCCCGGCAAAGCCCTTGGGACTTTGTTTTTGACTTTAGCGCGCTCTTCAAAAGAAGCATTTTTCGCGAATTTTCTAGAAAAATGCGCTGCGCGCCGCCTTCGTGAGCGGCGTTTCCGCTTTTTGGAAACGACGCTCACATCTTGCACGCAGCCTTGCAAAAACTATGCATCCCAAAGCAGGTGCGGTTTAATGGCAAACCCTGCCGTGGAGCTGAGCTCCCTGGACCCCTGTAATAGCAAAAACGACACATCCCAAGCTGGATGCGGTTTATCGGATGGGTGTGAAGCCAATTGGTGCCTTGCACCTGGGAAGTTGCACGACCACCCTTTTCAGTATTGGAGAGTTTGTGTAGAATGGCTTTCCATAATGGGCCGTCGCCAAGCGGTAAGGCCCCGGATTTTGATTCCGGTATACCCAGGTTCGAATCCTGGCGGCCCAGCCAAGCCTAGCCAAAAAGCCTGAACGATTTTATTTGTTCAGGCTTTTTTGTCGTTGAGATCTAAACCGCACCCAGTTTTGGATGCGTAGTTTTTCGCAAGGCTGCGTGCATTTGAAGAGCGCGCTAAAGTCAAAAGCAAAATCCTGGGAGATGAATCTCCCAGACCCTCTCTTTTTTTTTCACCAAAAAAACTACACATTAAAAACTTGGTGCAATTTAAAAAAACTACACATTCCAAGCTGGTTGCGGTTTATCTTGTATCAACGCGCATGCACGGGGGTCACGGTGTTGGCTGCGTTGCTCACCCATCGCCGTACTGGCGTGTACGGTCTCGTCGTTCGCCCTGTTACGCAAGTCGACAGCGAATTGGTCTCCATTCCGTGCGCATGATGAACAGAAATTTCACTCGCTGACAGCGGTTTTGTCCATCCAGGCCTGCAAGGCCTGGGCAGAGGTGTGCAGCAGTGCATCGAAGGTTGCGATACGTTCTGCCAAATCCGCCGGAATGCCCGTGCGCAGCATGACGATGAGTTGCTCGGCAACTTCAACGAGGGCCTCCATGCCCAGATGTGCAGAGCTGCCGGCCACCCGATGCAGCACTTGGCGGATGGCGAAGGCATCCCGTTTATCGATTGCTGGCTGCAGATCGCGTTCGGCTTCTGCCACAACCTGTGTAAACTTTCCGCAGATGGCCAGAAAGCGGGAGGCGCCCAATGAGCGCAACCCGGCATCGAGTGAGGTACGCCGTAACATCGGGTGCGAGGCGTCTGCGCAGGGTGCATCGCGGGCATCTGGTGAGTCGGGCGCCGTTGGTCTGTACGAATCGATGCGGGCCAGGGCTGCGCGCAACCGGTGAGATTGGACCGGTTTGATCAGTACCGCATTGGCACCGGCCTCGAACGCCGCCAATTGACGCTCTGGCAGGGCGTCGGCGGTCAGAACCACAACCGGAATCGATGCCAGCTGCCGATCCGGGTGGGTGCGGATGGTACGGATGATTGCCAGAGCATTGCATTCCGGCAGACGCAGATCAATCAGCAGCAGATCAATCCGCTCTCCCTCCATGAGAGTCACCGGCATGCAGTCTGCTCCATCGGAATCGATAACCCGATGACCATCCTCTGCCAGCAGTTCATGCAGAAAGGCCCGACTCAAGCGATCATCCTCGATCAGCAGGATGGTGAGAGGAGCAACCTTGAGGTTGGCCGGTGCATCCAAGGTGTCCGGGATTTTGTGGGATGCCACCGGAGAGGTCAGCGAGAACGAAAAACGACTCCCTTCTCCCGGATGGCTCTCCACCTCGATCGACCCTCCCATCTTCTCAACCAGGGTGCGACACACGGCCAATCCGAGACCACTGCCACCCATGCCATCAACAAATGGCTCGGAAGCGGGAACGACAGGTTCGAACAAGGTTTTGAGCTGCTCGGTTGGAATGCCTTGACCCGTATCCTCCACAACGAAGCGAAGCGTTCGGCTTTCGGTCGTTTGTTTCAGCATCCGGAGTGCCAGGGTGATTTCACCGCGTTCGGTGAAGTGAATGGCATGGGTGAGCAGATTGGAGAGCACTTGCCGCAGACACAGCGGATCCACTTCAACCAGCCCGATGCGGTCATCGCACTGAATTTCAAGATGGGTGCCCCTGGAGAGCGCCTCCTGGGCAAACCTGTCGTGCAGCTCATCCAACAGCCGGCACAAAGAAACGGGTGCCGGACGCTGCAGACGGTGTCCGGCCTCAATGCGCGCCAGATCGAACATCGGGTCCACCAGACCAAAGAGAGGTTGCCCGGCCTCGTGCAGCCGATTCAGACGACGGATGATTCGTTGGTGATCGCTCCGTTTGTCGGGGAATACTCAGGGGACAGGCAGGATTCCGAGCACGGTTGACAACGACTGGCGCCTGGTGATCTGCTTGTTGATCAGGAGCACCTGGAATATCGAGTCTTTTGCATCGTCGAGTTCGAAACCGTCCCAGGTGGTCAGGCCCAGCCATTTTTCGCTGCCGATCGTGCCATACAGCCACTTTTTGACCGGCGCGAGGAGATTCTGGAAGGAGGGGCAGAGAGAGGGTCTCGAACTTCAAAGAGACGGTATACCTCAGGCCGATGCCCGGCTTGGGAGGCAGGGGATTTCGGGTGGAGGTGATTGCTTGATCGTTGTCTGACATCTTTTCGGTAACCAGTGGCGGGGTGAATAATACCATGGAAAGGCGCTCGATCGGGTTGTTTGGTTGTGTCTTTGTACTGACAACGGCCTGGAGCCTTGCGGTGCATGGCGATGCCAACTCACAGCTTGTGCGTTTTTTTCGGGAGAGCTCCAGCCGTTCCGATGATTCGGGTCGCAGCGAGAAGCTGGCGCGCGCATTGGAGCGGCATGCCCAGGTTCAGCCCGATGGGTGGCGTTCAGATCTGGCAGAGATGAGCGCCATCCCGTTGCCCGCGCGTTTGCAGGCCGTGCAGGAGCGGGTCAATCGGCGCATCGCCTACCGGGATGATCCGGAGAATATCTTTTTGGCACCAGTGGATGCCTACCGCGATGGCGGGGATTGCGAGGATTTCGCCATCGCCAAGATGTTGCTGCTCATGGAGAGCGGCGTTCCAGAAAAATATCTTCGCTTGATCACTTTGGCCCCGACGACTACGAACGGGATTTATCATGTGATTCTGGTCGCCTGGTTGCAAGAGAAAATGTATGTGCTGGACTCGCCAAAACGGATCCCAGAGGATCGGGTGGTGGATTGGGAGCGCTATCGTGATGCCGATCGTCCGGTGGTATGGGCGGGCTGGAGCGGAGGAGGGGCATCGTTTGGGGGAGCGGATTCGGGCGCGATTTGGGAGCGGCGTGGGATGTGGGCTGGCGTGCCGGTTGGAGGGAAACGGATTGTCTCTTATCGGCAGTTCCCGGAGCGTGAGAAGTTGCTGCGCATTGCTGCGGACTGGTTGGTGATCCACCCTTGGGAGCCGCCGCTCACTGCGGCAGAGGTGGAGCGGCTGCGGCTGTTGCGTGTCTATTATCATCAGCCGACTCCGGAGAATGCTCGGTTGTTATCGGCCTTTGAAGTGAAGAAGTTGGAGGAGCTGCGGCGCATTCGGCAGGCGTTGTGACGGAGGGGTGAGGGAGGGGGCTGGGAGTCTGGGGGCGATGAAATGCCCCTGGTCGGGGTATGGGGACGAAGTCCAAAAGGGTTTGATGGTGTGTAACCAAACCGCACCTGAATTGGGATGAGTCGTTTTCTGCGAGGCTGCGTGCAAGATGCGAGCATGGTTTTCGCTTTTTGGAAACGACTCTGTGCATCTTGCACGCAGCCTTGAGAAAAACGACACATCCCAGAATGGGTGCGGTTTAAAGTCAAAAGCAAAACCCTGGGAGAGGAATCTCCCAGACCCTCTCTTTTTTTTCATTAATAAAAACGACACATTCCAAGCCGGGTGCGGTTTGATGGTTCAATTTTATCCCTTCTTCGCCCCTCATCTCCGCACGAAAATTCGATTGCCCAATCCCACGCCCCGCTCACCCGCCCACGAAAATCCCAACGGCAACAACATCCGTTCCGCCTCCTCCACCTCCGCATCCGCACGCATCTCGATCAACAGATGTCGCAAACGCCGATCGGCCAATGTCATCATGGCCCCACGCAACACTTTGAGTTCCGGTCCATCGACATCGATTTTCAAATGGGTCGGAAACGGCAGAAATGGCGCGGAGTGGATGAAATCATCAAGGGCGTAGGCCACACACCCGGAATAGAAGGTCTCGCCCGGAATCTCCTTGCGATCGTCGATGCCGCGATGCGACCAGCCGCCACCGACGAAATAGGAGTTGCCGAAACGCAGCACACCGGTTACATCGGACAAAGCGATCGGAAAGGCCATCACCTGCTGGCCCAGGCGATTGAGATGAATGTTGGTGTTGAGACGCCCCACGTTGAGCGGTGCCGGCTCAAAGGCCACGGTCCGAACCCCTGGATGGAGGGTTGCCGCGAGCAGGGCGTAATAACCGACATTGGCGCCGACATCGTACAGCACGCTCTCGGCAGTGATCGTACCCTCCAGCCAGGCCACGGTCTCCGGCTCCGGAATCGCCACCTGGCGCAGCTCGCTCTCATTGGCAAGCGCCATCCGAAAAGCACCCCCTCCCGCTGTCGCGATCGTCACCGCCTCCTGAAACACCACCGGTGTCAGCTCTGTCGCCACCCGGGGCATGCCGTTGTGATCGGTGGTGCGAAATGTCAGCGGCAGATGGATTTCGTTCAACCCCGCGAGATGGGCGGTCAGCCGTTCGCCATCCAGGATGCAGGCCAAGGCATCGGCGCGCGTCAGTCTCCCTTGCCGGATCGCCTTGGCCAGCGTATCGGCATGCCAGCGGCTCAACACGCCGAAGTCGTGCCGTACCTGCAAGGGCAGGGGATGACCCCGTTCCACCGCCTCAAACAGCGCGTCCACCGATTGTTGCTCATCTTGCAAAAAGGGGGCGCCTGCCGCTGATTCGTCAAGCGAGGCGAGCACCAGTTCAACCCGCTCGGCCATGCTCATGAAAGGGGGGATCCGTCGCAATTGGGTGATCGCGGCATCGATCTCCTCCTCGGCCACCGCGCGTCCGAACACCAGCGCCAGCCCGGCACGCACCCCGGCGCGATCCACCGCGCGCCCCTCCTCCAACGCCTGCAACGCTGCATGCACGGTGCCGGTCAATGATTCCGAGTCCATAAACACCTCCTCCTTTAATCTGGATCCATGGCAGACATCCGCTTCAAATACGGTTCAACCGTCGCTTCCAACACGGCCATTCGATCCGTTGCGATCTCCCATACCAGATCCGGATCCAGCGCAAAATAGTGATGAGCGACAAGATCGCGGAATCTGGCCACCATAGACCACTCGACCTCGGGC
>JAMOBI010000047.1:0-19466 GCA_039908105.1 Magnetococcus sp. YQC-9 | reverse complement strand
TGGATCCGTCCGCTTTGACGAATGAAAACCGGATCAAGAAGCCCATCAAAGGCAACACGCCTGCTGTCCCTGGATCCAACCAGGGGTCATCGGTCCTTGGCTTTCGCCAAAATTTTGGGATAGGGATCTCCAGAAACCTGTTTTTCACAATGCAACTTCAGCTTTTGGAATTTCGCAGATGGTGTGAGCGGGTTCTTCCCTCATCATGCAAGTTTGCCAGATGAAACCATCCGTTCCAAGATGGGTGCCGTTTACTCCCGGCCTGCCATTCGCGCCACGCCTCCTTCGAGCATCGAGAGGATCAACCGGTCGTAGCTCCAGCCGTGCAACGCCGCCATGCGCGGAAATCCGGAGAGTCGCGGATGCAGGCCGGCCAGGGGATTGATCTCCAGAAAATGGGGGCAGCCCTGCTCATCCGAGCGAAAATCGAGCCGCCCGGCATCGCGACACCCCAGCAGCCGATAGAGCGTCAATCCCGCATCCAGCGCCTGTTTGGCCTCCGGATCCTCGACCAGCCGATAGCTGACACGGGTCGCACTCTCCTCCTTGGTGGCAAAGGCGTAAACTCCGTCATCCTCACACGCCTCAAAAAGAATCTCGGCCACCAGTGCCAGTCGGATCGTCTCCCCATTGCCAACGATCGCCACCGTGAACTCGCGTCCTGGCAGATGGGTTTCGGCCAACACCGGTTGACCGAACCGGTCGCGCAACCCCAGAAAAATGCTCCTCAATCCCTCCCGATCCACAACCCGCGAACCCGGCCCGCACCCCTTGCCGCTCCCCTCGGCAATCGGCTTGAGAAACAACGGGAAAGACAAATCGAGAGACTCCAGATCCTCTACCCGCTCCAGCCGCGCGAAAGGGGCGGTGGTACACCCCGCATCGCGTGCCAGACGCTTGCAAAGCGCCTTGTCGAGCGTCACACCCAGTGTCACCGCATCCGAAAAGAGGTGCGGCTGATCATACAATTCCAACAGCGCCGGTACCTGCGCTTCGCGACCGCGACCGCCCACCCCTTCGGCAATATTGAACACCAGATCCCAGCGCCGTCCGGCAGCCAACGCCTGTGCCACCACCCGCCCCCTGCCGATGCGCTCCACCCGGTGGCCGTCGGAGCGCAACGCCTGCTCGATTGCATCGATGGTCTCCGGTTGGTCGAACTCGGCCAACTGCTCTTCGTCCCATCCTGAATTGCGATAATCATCGCGTACATCGTAAACCATGCCGATCAACATGATACGTCTCCTTGCGCCTCCGAATCCGGATCTGGATAACGGTAGATCCGACCCAGATGGTTTTGGATCCACCACCCCTCGCCATCCCGACCGATCCGGTTGGGGGAGCCGACCGGAATCTTGCCTCCCCCCCCTGGTGCATCGATCACGTAGCGCGGTACGGCGTAGCCGCTGATATGACCGACCAGTTGATCGATGAGCGCCAAGCCGCGTGCCACCGGAACCCGGAAGTGGCCTGATCCGGGGATCGGGTCGCACTGATAAAGATAATAGGGACGCACCCGGTGAAAGAGCAGACCGCGCATCAGTGCGCGCAACGTGTCGGCTGAATCGTTGATGCCGGCCAATAGCACGGTCTGACCCGCGAGCAGAATGCCAGCATTGGCCAGACGTGCCAGAGCCTGGCCCGCTTCGGGGGTCAACTCCTCAGGGTGGGTGGCGTGCAGGCTTATGGCCAGTGGGTGGTATCTTTTTAACATGGCGACCAGTTTGCCGGTGATGCGCATCGGTGCGAGCAGCGGCATGCGGGAGCCGATGCGGATCAATTCAACATGCCTGATGGCGCGCAGGCTGCGCACCAGGGATTCCAGACGCCGCGTGGAGAAAATCAGCGGATCACCGCCGGAGATGAGCACGTCGGAAATCTCCTGGTGTGCCGCGATGTAATCGATCGCCCGGCGCCAATTTTTTCGCACCGGCTGCCCACCACCTGCCAGGCGCGAGCGGGTACAATAGCGGCAGTAGGCCGCGCAACGGTCGGTAGCCAGCAGCACGACTCGATCCTCGTGGCGGCGGATCAAACCCGGCACCACCGTGGCATGGCTCTCATCCAGCGGATCCTCGGCCTCACCCGGAGCGATGAGCCGTTCGTGCGCGGTCGGCACCAGCGTGCGGCGCAACGGATCGGTCGGATCCTCCGGGTCCATCAGGGAGGCGTAATAGGGGGTGATCGCCAGCGGCATGGGAAGCGCATGCCCATCGAACGCCGCGCGTTCGGCATCCGAAAGATGCAACACCCGTTGCAACGCCGCGCCATCCATAAAGCGGTTGCGCAGCTGCCAGCGCCAGTCGGACCACTCTGCTCGCGTTGTCTCCGGAAAGAAACGTTTCCGGAACGCTGTGCGATCCTGTTTGATCTCCTCATCGGACACGCCATCATCCTCAAACCCAAGCCGACCTTGACAAAAACGAAGACAAAAAGTTTAATGAAAACCCGCCTCAATGGAAAGGATATCCCACACCAACCCTTCCAACTCATAACCCGCAGGTCACCATGAACCAGACCGCCGTTCAGACCACGCCACTGCCGCAAAAACTTTTTTTCGGGCTTATCGCCATCACCGGCGGTGCAGCCTTTGCCAGCATCGCCCTGGCGCGCGGTGAAACGGTCAACGCCACCTGGCTGGTGATCGCTGCGGTCTGCATCTACATCCTGGCCTATCGATTCTACGCGCTGTTCATCGAAAAGACCGTTTTAAAGCTCGATCCAGACCGCCTGACCCCGGCGATTCGCTACAACGACAACAAGGATTTCGTGCCCACCAACCGCATCGTGCTCTACGGACACCACTTTGCCGCCATCGCCGGGGCCGGTCCCTTGGTCGGACCGGTGCTCGCCGCGCAGATGGGCTATCTGCCCGGCATGCTCTGGATCCTCATCGGTGTGGTGGTGGCTGGTGCGGTACAGGATTTTCTCATCCTCTCCTTTTCCATGCGCCGCACCGGACGTTCGCTCGGCGAGATCATCCGCTCGGAGATGGGACAGATCCCAGGCAGCGTGGCGATGATCGGCATCTTCGGCATCATGACGATCCTTTTGGCGGTGTTGAGCCTGATCGTCGTCAAGGCGATGGCCGAGAGCCCCTGGTCGGTCTTCACCGTGGCCATGACCATTCCGATCGCGCTCTTCATGGGGGTCTACATGAAGAAACTCCGGCCTGGACGGGTTGGCGAGGTGTCGGCCATCGGCGCGGTTTTGCTCATCCTTTCGATCATCGCCGGCGGACAGGTGGCCACCCACCCCACTTTAGGCCCGCTTTTCACCCTCACCGGTCCCCAGGTGACCGCCGGCCTGATCACCTACGGTGCCTTGGCCTCGATCATGCCGGTCTGGATGATGCTTTGCCCGCGCGACTATCTCTCCACTTTTTTGAAAGTCGGCACTATCGTGCTGTTGGCGGTGTGCGTACTGTTGGCCGCACCGGAACTCAAAATGCCGGCCACCACCCGCTTCATCGACGGCTCCGGACCGGTCTGGAGCGGTGATCTGTTCCCGTTTTTGTTCATCACCATCGCCTGTGGCGCCTGCTCCGGCTTTCACTCGCTGATCGCCTCGGGCACCACCCCCAAGATGATCTCCAGTGAAGCCGACGCCCGTTTCATCGGCTACGGCGGCATGCTGATGGAGTCGTTCGTGGCCATCATGGCGCTCTGCGCAGCCTCGATCCTCGATCCGGGCATTTACTTCGCCATGAACTCCCCGGCTGCCGTGCTCGGCGGTTCGCTCGACTCCGCCGTGACCGTGATTCGCGGCTGGGGTTTTGTCGTCACCCCGGAGATGATCACCCAGATGACCCGCGACGTTGGCGAACAGTCGCTTCTGTCGCGCACCGGCGGCGCGCCCACGTTGGCGGTTGGCATGGCGCAGCTGTTGTCGATCTTCGGTGGGCAGGGGTGGATGGGCTTCTGGTATCACTTCGCCATCCTTTTTGAAGCGCTCTTCATCCTCACTGCGGTCGATACCGGCACCCGTGCCTGCCGTTTCATGGTGCAGGACATGTTCGGCGTGATCTTCAAACCGCTGGCCAAAACCTCGTCCTGGTTCTCAAGTATTTTTGCCACCGCCATCGTGGTCAGTGCCTGGGGCTATATCCTCTATCAGGGGGTGATCGACCCCTTCGGTGGCATCAACAGCCTCTGGCCGCTGTTTGGCATCTCCAACCAGATGCTGGCCGGCTGTGCCATGATTCTCGCCACCGTGATCCTCTTCAAGCTCAAGCGGGAGAAACTGGCCTGGATCACAATCATTCCAGCCACCTGGTTGATTGTCTCCACCATGACCGCGAGTTTTCAGAAGGTTTTCTCCCCGAACGTCAAGATCGGCTTTCTGGCCCACGCCGACAAGTATCAACAGGCGCTCGACAAGGGCCAGGTGCTCGCGCCGGCCAAGACCCTCGAACAACTGGCCCGTGTGGTGGCCAATGACCGGTTGGATGCCGCCTTGGCGCTTTTTTTTATGGGGATCGTCGCCACCATGCTGGTGTTCGGCGTCATCGCCTGCCGCAAGGCGCTCAACAATCCGGACATCACCGCCAAAGAGGATGAACCCCCCTCTGCGGTCTGCAATCCGGTGACCCGTTGCTGTTGACGCGTCGCGCGCTTCGACATAGACTAAACCGTACCCAAGCTTGGGATGTATCGCTTATACTGGTGAAAAAAAAGAGAGGGTCTGGGAGATTCTTCTCCCAGGGTTTTGATTTTGACTTTAGACTGTGACTTTGATTTTAGCGCGCTCTTCTCAAGAAGCATTTTTCGCGGTTTTTGCGAAAAATGCGCCGCGCGCAGCCTTCGCGAGCATCGTTTCCGTTTTTTGGAAACGATGCTCGCATCTTGCACGCGGCCTTGCAGAAAACTTCGCATCCCAAAACAGGAGCGGTTTAATCCACACAGATCACTCTTAAATCGGGTTATTCCAAGGAGTCGCGTTGCATAAACTGCGCATCGATCAAGCCGTCATCGCCGATCTGGTGAGCGAAGGGGCACGGGTGCTTGACCTGGGTTGTGGTGACGGGCTGCTGCTCGAACACTTGATCCGCCATCAGCACGCGCGCGGCTTCGGCGTGGAGATCTCTCACGAGGGGGTGCATGCCTGCATTGCCCGCGGATTGCCGGTCTACCAGGGTGACATCGACCAGGGGTTGAGCGATCATCATGACGACTCCTTTGATTACGTCATCCTGTCGCACACCCTCCAAGCTGTCCACCGCCCGGAATACGTACTCAAGGAGATGCTGCGGGTCGGCAAGAAAATCATTGTCTCTTTTCCCAATTTCGGCTACTGGCGCGTACGGTTTGGATTGCTGTTCTCTGGTCGCATGCCGCGTACTCGTCTGCTCCCCCATCGCTGGTACAATACCCCCTACATTCACCTTTGCACCATCCTCGACTTCGAGGATCTCTGCACCGAACTCGACATCCGCATTCTCAAAAGAATCCCCCTGGCCTCTGGCAGGCATCCGGTGCGCCGCACCATCCAGGATCCGCTTTCGCAGTGGCTGCTGCCGGATGCCACCGCCAACTGGCTGGCGCCGGTGGTGGTCTTTCTACTGGAGAGAAACACCCGATGAGACCTCCGATCGAAATCCTGCTCTCCGAGGAACTCATCCACGACCGCATCGTTCAGCTGGCCGAGGAGATTGCCCCACGTCTGCGCGAGGATGTGATTCTGATCACGCTCATGAACGGGGCTTTTTTGTTCGGCGCAGATCTCACCCGCGCCCTGGCTCGTCGCGGCAAACCGTTGACCCTGGATTTCATGGTGCTCTCCTCCTACGGTGCGGGCACCGAAACCTCGGGCAAGGTCACCACCCGTCTGGATCTGACCCACGACCCATCCGGTCGGCAGGTTCTGATCGTTGATGACATCCTTGATTCCGGCAACACCCTGCTGATGGCCACCAACCATCTGCGCGCTTTGGGGGCCGCCGAAGTGTTGACGTGTGTACTCCTGGACAAGCCGGCACGACGACGTGTCGCGATGCAGTCCGATTTCATCGGCTTTGAAATTCCCAATCTCTTCGTCGTTGGCTTCGGCATCGATTACAATCAGATGTTCCGGGAATTGCCCTACGTGGGCCATCTGCGCGCCTCATGATCTCCCCCCTCCCTGGACAAGCTCTGTTGTTCGATCTGGACGGCACTTTGGTTGACTCTGCGCCGGATCTGTGGCGCGCGATGAATCACGTCCTTGCCCTTCGTCATTGCGAACCATTGCCATTGGAGATGGTCCGGCATCTGGTGGGACACGGTGCCCGTGCGTTGCTGGCACGCGGTCTGTGTGGCGATGAGAGTGCCGAACCACCGGTGGGCGATGCGGATTTCGAGGCTGCGGTTGTTGATTTTCTTGATTATTACGCTGAGCATCTGACCGATCATTCGCGCCCCTATCCCGAAGTCATCGAGGTGCTCACCGAACTGACCGCACGTGGTTTCATGCTGGCGGTGGTAACCAACAAGCCGGAACGGTTCTCCAGGGCGATGCTCAAGCAATTGAATCTGGAGAAATTCTTTCCCGTGGTGATCGGTGGGGATACTCTGCCGATGCGCAAACCCGACCCCATGCCGCTGTTGCACGCTTTGGAGCGGTTGAATGTGACGAACGGACGAGGCATCATGATCGGTGACTCGGAGACCGATCTGTCGGCTGCGCGACGGGCGGGGGTGCCGGTGATTCTCTGTTCGCACGGCTACAATCGTGGTCAGGATGTGCGGACGCTCCATCCGGACCATGTTGTGGACTGCTTTGGCCAGTTGCCGGATTTTCTTCATTTTTCCTAAGGAATCGGGGATACGAACATCATGACACGACTTAAACTCGGCCTGCCCAAGGGCAGCCTGGAACAGGCCACCATCGAACTCTTCGCCCAGGCCGGTTGGTCCATCTCGTCGAGTTCGCGCAACTATTTTCCCGGCATCGACGATCCGGAGATCGTCTGTTCGTTGGTCCGTCCACAAGAAATGGCCCGCTACGTGGCCGACGGCACCCTGGATATGGGACTGACCGGACTGGACTGGGTTCTGGAGTGGGAGTGCGAGGAGAAGGTGACCCAGATCGGCGCGCTCGAATACTCCAAAAGCTCCAACCGACCCTGCCGCTGGGTGCTGATCACCCGGCAGGATGCGCCGATTCATCGGATCGAAGATCTGCAGGGAAAACGGGTGGCCACCGAACTCGAAGGATTCACCCGGCGTTATCTGCAACAACGCGGGGTGGAGGCTGAAGTGATCTTTTCGTGGGGCGCCACCGAGGCCAAGGTGGTTGAGGGATTGGTCGATGCGGCAGTCGAGATCACCGAAACCGGCTCGACCATCCGGGCGCACGGTCTGCGCATCGTCGAGGATCTTTTGGAAACCCGCACCATGATCATCGCCAATCACGATGCGGTGCGCGATCCCTGGAAAAAGACCAAGATCGATCAGATCACCCTGCTGCTGAACGCTGCCTTGACCGCGCGGCACAAAGCGGTCTTGAAAATGAACGTGCCGGTGGCCAAATCCTCGGAAATTCTGGCCATTCTCCCCAGTTTGCAGTCCCCGACCATCAATCCGTTGAGCGATCCGGCCTGGCAGGCGGTCGAAACCGTGGTCGATCGCTCCCGGGTGCGCGAGCTGATTTGGCAACTCAAACAGGCCGGGGCCGTCGGTATACTGGAATATGACCTCAAAAAGGTGGTATGATGTTTACCAACCATTCTTCACTCAACTTCTAAACCCAGGAGTACGTCCAATGCCGCTTTCTCAGACATGGACCGGTGACACCCCCTCGATGGTCCTGCTCCTCGGACTCTTGGGCATCGTGGGTGGAGTGCTTTACGCGCTTATGCGTACCATCCGCTCGATGCCGGCTCTTGTTCCGATACCGGTGCGCAGCCGCGAGGCGGAACGCCGGGCAGCTCTGGCGCGCGCCAGGGCACGCCGTCGCGCGCTTGACGACTGAGGAGTCAGTCGTGTCAGTCGTGCCAGACATTCAATAATGAAAGGGGTTTAAATCGATGGAAGTCAAAATTGAAGGCCGTCAGGTTGAGATCGGTGACGAACTGCGTGATCGCATCCAGAAATATTTCGACAATCTGGATCAACGCTTCGGCCCCTTGACCCACGGTCGCATCTCCGTGGAGCGCAAGGCGCACAACAACGAGCAGCGCGCCTCGGTCAAGACCGTGGTCAACGTGGCCGGAAAAACCATCTCCGCCACCAAGGAGTCCTCCACCGTGGTCGCCGCAGTCAACGAAACCCTCGACACCCTCACCGAGGAGCTTCTGACCCACGCGGAGAAGAGCAAAAAGAGTCACCGGTAAACCGTTCTGCCCCCGAATTTCCGGCATCACGCTTGTGAGACCGGAAATTCGGGGTTTTTTTACCGCTTTTGATCCCGCCTCCCCCTCCTGCGTCCGTCTCACCCGTCCCGATATTGTTGCATGACCGCTTCGATCTCCACGCGCATCCCCAGAAACAGCGGCACCAGTGCCGGATCGAAATGGTGACCGGCCTCACGCCCGATCAAATCAAGAGCCTCATCCACACTCCAGGAGCGCTTGTAGGGTCGGACCGAGGTCAAGGCGTCGAATACGTCGGCAATGGCGACGATGCGACCGGCCAAGGGGATCCCCTCTCCTTGCAAGCCGCGCGGATAACCCTGGCCGTTCCACTTTTCGTGATGGCTGAGCGCGATCAACGCGCCTAGATGCAGAATGTCCGATTTCTGTTCCCCGATGATCGAAAAACCCATCTCCGGATGGGTCTTGATCACCGCGAACTCCTCCTCGGTCAGCTTGCCCTGTTTTAACAGGATGTGATCCGGGATGCCGATCTTGCCGACATCATGCAGCGGGGAGGCCAGCTGCAACTGTTCGGCCTCGGCCTCGCACAGACCGGACTTGACGGCCAACAACCGCGTGAATTCGGACACGCGCATCACATGCATGCCGGTCTCGTTGTCGCGATAGTCCGCAGCACGTCCCAATTGGCGGATCATCTCGATGCGTGTCTCCTCCAGCTCGCGATTGCGCTGTTCCAACTGGGCGGTACGCCGGGCCACCTCGTCGGCGAGCAGTTTCTGTTGATCGGACAGATTCAGATGGGTGCGCACCCGCGCCAGCACTTTGGGAGGAGAGATCGGTTTGACCAGGTAGTCTGCCGCACCCAGCTCAAATCCAAGAATTTCATCCTCGATTTGTGACTTGGCGGTCACGAACAGGATCGGGATCTCCCGGGTGCGAGCATCCTGTTTCAAGATGCGGCAGGTTTCGTACCCGTCCATCTCCGGCATCATGATATCCAACAAAATCAGATCGGGCGGGGTTGCCGAGAGCGCCACCCGTATCGCCAGACGTCCGCTGGTGGCCACCTGCAACCGATAGTACGGCCCCAGGATCTCCTTCATCAGGTCGATGTTCTCCAATGTGTCATCGACGATCAAAACCCGCTTCTTGGGCAACTCCGTTTCTGCTCGCATCGTCACTCTATCCCTTGCATGTTCATTCAGTCCCACCTTTCAAATCGATTTGTTCCGCCTGCGCCCAAATCTGCAATTGTGCCAGGCAACCATCGAAATCGTAATCGGCCAACGTCTCCTGCAACCCGCGAATCCGCTCGCGGCGTTCCCGATCGCGCGCAAAAGGCTTCATGCTCTCCACCACCTGCTCCACCGAGGAGTCGAACGAGCGCAACAGCTCATCGGCCTCGCGCATCAGCCCTGCCAACGCCTCCGGCATCCGTCCGCCCTCTGGATCCCCGGTCTCCAAGGCGTTGCTCTCTTCCTTTCCCTCGTTCAATCCCGCCTGGATCGCCGCGACCAGATGTTTTAGCTCTGTTGTGCTCTCCTCCAACAACTCCGACACCTCCGTTGCCTCACGAGGCGTCTTGGCAACCTGCTCGATCCGCTTGGCCAACTCCGACATGCGCCGCGCGCCGATCAATGCCGCGCTCCCCTTCAAGGTGTGGGCGATGCGTTCCATCTCGACAAAATCGCCCTCGTTCCATAAGCGCTCCAACCTCTGGCAGGCATCGGCCTGATTCTTGACGAATTTCCCCAACACACTGCGGAAGGTGGCAATCCGCCCCCCCACATTCTTCATCCCGACTGCGACATCGATTTCACGGCCCGATTGCAACCCGATTCCGGGATCGGGCACCACCATGGACCGCTTGACACCCGTTACACCGGTATCGGCCTCGGCAGGTCCGCGACCACTCCATTTGGCGAGCATGGCCCATAATTCCCCCGGTACCACCGGTTTGGTCAGATGGTCGTTCATCCCCGCATTCAGACAGCGCTGACGGTCATCCGGCATCGAACCGGCGGTCATGGCGATGATCGGCAACTCATGCGCACCCTTCTGGTGCCGGATCATCTGTGCGGCCTCGTAACCATCCATCACCGGCATCATCACATCCATCAGCACCAGGTCGAACGGCTGATCGGTCACCTTGGCGACTGCCTCGGCCCCATCACACGCCAACGTGACCTCGACCCCGGCCTCGCTCAACAGTTCGCGTCCCACCTCCTGATTGATGAGATCGTCCTCCACCAGCAACACCCGCACTCCCGACAGTCGCACCAGCATGCCGCTCTCTTCTCCACCCACGTTGAACACCTCCTGGCATCGCTCGATCTGCTGATGAAGCGTAAATGCCAAACGATCCGTCAGCAGAGGTTTGCCTAAGAATCCATCCGGATTGCCGCCCGGATTGCCATCCAGGGATAATAGATTCTCCTGCCCGGGCGTGGTCAACAAAATTATTTTCGGGGGGTGTCGCAAGGCCAACGCGGTCTTGATTCTGCAAGTCGCCTCCAGCCCGCTCATGCCGGGCATTCCCTGATCCATCAACACCAGCTCCACAAAATCATCCCCGGCATCCATGCCCTGGATCCTTTCGAGTGCCTCGGGACCGTTCGCCACCGCATCCGCCTGATGACCCAACGCCCGCACCTGATCCACCAGAATTTGGCGTGCCCAGGGATGATCATCCACGATCAGAATCCGTACCCCGCACCGTTCCCCGTCCTCTCCCTCCGGTTCGTCCCGACCGTCCACCGTGGCAAAGCGCGCGGTGAACCGAAAACAGCTCCCTTCGTTCACGGCGCTCTCCACACGGATTTGCCCGGCCATCAACCCCACCAGACGTCCGCTGATCGCCAATCCCAACCCGGTGCCACCATGTTTCCGGCTGCTGGAGCCATCCCCCTGGGAGAACTCCGCGAACATCTCTTCGATCTGATCCGCCGGCATGCCGATGCCGGTATCCCGAATGGCAAACTCCAACTCCACCGATTCGGTATCGGGATCACGCAAGCCGATGCCGATATGCACCGCGCCGCGCTCGGTAAACTTGATCGCATTGTCCACCAGATGGTGCAACACCTGTCCCAAACGCTGTTCATCGCCGCGCAGACGTTGCGGCACCCCTTCTCCCACCTCGATCAGATACTCCAACCCCTTTTTTTGTGCCGGAATTCCCAACGCAACCAACGCATCGAGAATGCGTGCAAACGGGAATTCGACATCGGCCAGCGACAACCCGACAGACTCGATGCGGGAGAAGTCGAGGATATCGTTGATCAACTGCAACAGGTTGCCGGCACTGGTGGCGATCGTGGCCAGATAATCCCGCTGCCGCACCGTCAGATCGCTCTGCAGACAGAGTTGCGTTAAGCCGATCACGGCGTTCAACGGGGTGCGGATCTCGTGGCTCATGTTGGCCAGAAACTCCCCCTTGGCCTGACTGGCCCGCTTTGCGGAACGGGCCATGGCTTCGGCATGGCGCTTGGCATCGAGCAGATGGTGCTGCACGTTTTTGAGTTCGGTCAGATCCACCAGGATGCCGATGATCGCAGGTGGCTCCTGCTCCGAGGTGACGAATTTGACTAAGCGCAACTCCGCGCACTCGATATGGGCCGGACCAGCTTCCCATTCAATCTCACGCCGCAGCTGCCTGGCCCCGGCATCGGCCTGAAACTCGGCATACAGGCGCGCGATCCGGCGTTTTCCCTCGCTGCGGAACAGATCGTCCAACCCTTTCCCGGAGAGCTGTTCGGCGCTTTGTCCGGCAAAATCGAGAAAAGCCGAATTGGCGAACAGCAATGTTCCAGCCCCCTCGATGAAAAAGATCGGCAACGGTACGGTATCGATCAACTGCCGCAACAACAGGCGCTCCTCAAGCAACGCCTTTTGCGCCTGCCGCCGGTCCGTGACATCGCGAATCACCCCGACCGAGCCGATGTACCGCCTGGCCGGTTGAGAACTCCCTTCACCGACCGCGCCGTACAAGCCGGTGCTGTTCACCTCGACTGGCACCTTCGGAGGGTCGAGATCGCGCAATTCGTAGACCTGGTTGCTGATGCCGTGCTTGGGTTTGAGATGCAGCTCCAACCCGAGTGTCAACCGGGTACCGGTGCGCCGCTCGTCGAACACCTTCTGCTCCGGATTGCATGTCCCGGCCCCGATCCGGTCGATCACCCGGTTGAGACTGACTGTCGGCACGTCGGCGCTGTCGATGATTGCGGTGAAATGTTGGCCGATTAGCTCCGAGGGGTGATATCCCAACCGCTCGATCGAGCGGTTCAAAAAGGTGAAATTCCCCTCCGCATCGATCTTGAACACGATGTCGGGGACGGTCTGCACCAGTCCGCGAAACCGCTCCTCGGATGCGGAGAGTTGCTGCAGGCTCTCGTTCAACTGTTCGTTGATGTCGTAAAGACGCCGGTTTTGATCCTCCAGTTGGGTTTGCAACCGCCTGACGGCCAGATGGGTTGAAATACGGGCCCGCACGATCGCCGGATTGACCGGTTTGGTCAGATAGTCGACCGCGCCCAGCTGCAACCCTTCGAGCTCGTCCGCCTCATCGGTTCGGGCCGTGACGAAGATCACCGGAATGTCCGCCGTCTGCGGATTGGCCTTCAAGCGGCGGCACACCTCGAAACCGTTCATCCCCGGCATGACGATGTCCAGCAGGATCAGATCGGGTTGCGGAATCATGCGCGCCAGACGCAGGGCCAGCTCTCCCTGGATCGCCAGACGGACCTGATACGACTCCATCAGCACCGCCTTGAGCACATCCAGATTGTCCGTCGCGTCATCGACGATCAGAATCACCGCTTTTTTCGGCTCTTCACGCATGCCCGGACTCCGGATCGATCCCCAGACTCTTGAACCAGTCGAGACAGCCATTTCTGGCGGCGTCAAAATCGTAGCGCCCGATATCCCCCCCGATCCGTTCCAGCCACTCACGCATCTCCTCGCTCCCGAACTCCCGACGAATGGTGGCAAGCGTCACTTCGGCCTCGGCATCGAAGATCTCCAGCTGTTCATACAGCTGTCTGAACAGCTGGCTGCGGCGTCCCGAATCCTCGGCGTCCGCCTCCGCTCTTTCAACCACCGGCTCGCATACCTTCTCCCGAACCAGCACCGGCTCCATGGCCTGACAAAGCGAATTCAACGTCGTGGATGCCTCGTCCAACAGACCATCGAGCCGGGCGCGCTCCTCTTGTTGCCGGATGGCCGTCTCCAGCCGTGCTGCCTTCTTGGCCAGTTCATCGGCGCCGATGGTGGACGCAACCCCTTTCAAGGTGTGGGCGATCCGTTCCGCCGTGGTCGCATCCGCCCCGGACAAGGCCTGATGAATCGCATTTACGGCCCCACACTGATTATTCACAAAGCGGGTCAATAAATTCATGTAACCGTTGAGATTGCCACTCATGCGCCGCAGGCCGGCACGGGTGTCCACCCCCGGAATCACCGGTGCGCCATCCAGACTCCGTCCGGATGGCGGATCATCCTGGGAAAGCGGTTTTTCTGGTATGGGGTGTGGCTGAGCCGGTTTGATCCAGCGTGCCATGGTGGCATACATCTCATCCGGTTCGATCGGTTTGGCGATGTGATCCTGCATGCCGGCTTCCAGACACCGTTCCCGATCCCCGCTCATGGCGTTGGCGGTCATGGCCAGAATCGGCAGGGCGATGCCTGCCGTACGAATGGCTCGCGTGGCCGTCAGGCCGTCCATGACCGGCATCTGTACATCCATCAACACCCCATCCAATGGCTCCGTGGTGACCATCCGCACAGCCTGTTCGCCATTTTCGGCCACCAATACCGTGATGTTGGCCATCTCCAAAAGCTCGCGCGCCACCTGCTGGTTGATTTCGTTGTCCTCGACCAACAGGATGCGCGCCCCCGAAAGGCGTGCCCGTGCGTTGGTACTCGCACTTTCGTGGCGTTCATCTTTCGGTTGCGTTGCGCTCTGCCCGTTCTGTCCGAAAAGATCCAGGATCGCCTCCAACAGAACGCTCTGACTGATCGGTTTGACCAGGAAATGTTTCAACCCCCCCTCGTGCATGGCCCGCTTGATCACGCTCTCCTCGCCATAAGCGGTGGCCATGATCAGATGTGGAATCCGTTCAAGTCCCAAATCCTGACGTATCCGGCTTGCCAGGGTGATCCCATCCATCAGGGGCATCATGTAATCGATCACCACCAGATCAAAAGGATCCATCGCCAGCACCGCCTCCTGGATTGCCAAGAGCGCCTCCATGCCATCCTCGACCGGCACCACCCGGAAACCGAACGACTTCAGATAGGCTCCCATCACGTTGCGGGCGCTCTCGTAATCGTCCACCACCAGCACCCGCTTGTCGCGCAGGCGTGCTGAGGTGAGCAGGGCCGATTTGATCACCTGACGGGTGATCCCCAGACGGACATCAAACCGGAACGTCGTGCCCAAACCGAGCCGACTCTCCACCTGGATCGATCCGCCCATCATTTCGGTCAGCCGTTTGCTGATGGTCAACCCCAGACCCGTGCCGCCGTATTTGCGCGTCACCGAGGCATCGGCCTGGGTAAAGGCCTCGAAGAGTCCCGACAGCTGTTCCGGCGTCATGCCGATTCCGGTGTCACGCACGGCAAACTGCAAATGCACCGCACTGTTCTCCTGCCCCAGAACCCGAATATGGACGACGATCTCCCCGGAATCGGTGAACTTGATCGCATTGTTGACCAGATTGAGCAGAATCTGTCCCAACCGCAACGGGTCTCCCACCAGACCGGGCGGCACATCCGTGTCGGTCTCGATGAGAAACTCCAGCTGCTTCTCGTGCGCCTTCATCGCCACGATCGAGGTCAGATTGCTCAACACCTCCTCAAGGGTGAACTCGATCGACTCCATGTCCAGGCGTCCGGCCTCGATCTTGGAGTAGTCCAGAATGTCGTTGATGATCCGCAACAGGGAGGTCGAGGAACCGTGCACCTTGGTCAGATAATCCCTCTGCTTGGTGCTCAAAGGGGTTTGCAGACAG
Source organism: Magnetococcus sp. YQC-9 (assembly GCA_039908105.1). Taxonomy (GTDB): domain Bacteria; phylum Pseudomonadota; class Magnetococcia; order Magnetococcales; family Magnetaquicoccaceae; genus Magnetaquiglobus. Next base: position 4,163 of record JAMOBI010000047.1, on the reverse strand, counting down.
AGATGACTCAAGCCGATGATGGCGTTCATCGGCGTGCGGATCTCGTGACTCATGTTGGCCAGGAATTCACTCTTGGCCTGGGCTGCGGCCTCGGCCTGGAGCTTGGCGGAGGTCAAATGACTCTCCAGTGTCTTCATCGCGGTGACATCGGTGCGAATCGAGACGTAACGAAACGGTTTGCCCTGTTCATCCAGGAAGGGGACGATTGTGGCCTGCACCCAATAGGGGGTGCCATCCTTGGCCAGATTCTTCACTTCGCCGTGCCACACCCGACCTTGGGTGATGGTGCCCCACAACTCCCGGTAAAATTCGCGTGAATGCTCGTCGGACTTCACCATGCGGTGATTCCGTCCAAACAGCTCCTCTCGGGAATAACCGCTGATGGCCACGAACTTGTCGTTGGCGTAGAGGATGTTCCCTTTGACATCGGTGGCCGAGACGATGGCGTGTTCATCCAGGGCCAGTTTCTGGAACTCCAGTTCATGCAGCAGTTCAGCGCGGTTCTGTTCGCTTTCGCGTCGCTGGATCATCACCAGCGTGACTCCCCAGGCCAGAAAAAGGGCCAACAGCAAGGCGCAGGAGAGCAGGACGAAAAAGAGGGGATGATCGAGCACGCCAAAGCCGGAAAGAGTTTTGACAGACTCCCCCCCGGTGGCTGTGTTCGTGGATGGGAGATGGCTGCGCAGCATGGAGTCGTTGAGTGCGGCGATGATCCAGGCACACAGCAGAACAAAACTTTCGACGATCCCAAGATTTTTGAACAACAAAAGCCTGTTTCCAGACTCGAACACGCGCGCCAATCCCCGCAAACGTTGTCTCGCCTCCACCGGTTCCGGCCCGAGATGCCAGGCCAGCCCAGAAATGCCGATCAATATGGAAAACAGGGTCGCCAGGACCATTTCCAGGAAATCCGGGTGTAACCAGGACTCCGGACGATAGGGATCCGAACAACCTGGAAAGAACCAGGTTGCGAACATGGCGATGTAGTGCATGCCCGAGATGGCCATGGCCATGATCAACGGGCTCAACAGTCGTCCCATGCCCTGATCCGGATCCAGCACCATGTGCTGCGCCAGGGGGCGGGAGAGGATCGCCAGCGTGGCCAGAAGCACGGCAAACAGAATTGAGACGACAAACAGCCAGGGATCGTAGAGCATGCTCGCCTGCAGCTGCATGGCACCCATGCCGACATAGTGCATGGTACCGATCCCGGCTCCGACGACGCCACCTCCCAGCCAGAGCGCGCGCCCCCGGATCTCTGCCTGCCCGACCAGATAAAGCATCCAACCCGATGCCAGAACACCCGGGAAGACGGAGATCGCCGTCACGCTCGTATCGTAATGAATGGCAACCGGAAGCTGATAGGCGAGCATGCCGATGAAGTGCATCAGGAAGATGCCGCAGCCGAGCGTCAGAGCACCGAAGAGTACCCAGAACGCGCGCTTCAAGCCGGTCGTTTTGTCGTCACACAGGGGGGCGATGGAAGAGAGGCTGGCAAAACAGCCGAGAAAGGCGGCCAACAGGGAGAGCAGAACCAAAACGGGATGGTATTCGCTGGGCAACGCCAGCGAACGATCCATGTCGCTCGTCATGAAATGCAGCATCACCGCATAACTTCCATAGAATGTGATAAACTGACGATAATTAACGGAAAATATAACGACTACATGCTAACAAAATGAAGAATGGGCGTCAATCCTTGGATCGAATCGCCCCATGAGTTGAGCGGTCTTGAAACCGTATGGCAGCAACTCGGAGTGGTTCGTGGCAGAAGAATGGGTTGGTCATGGGCGTTTATGGTGCAAAAAAAGCCTTGCAGAAGGGTGGTTGATCTGGCTTGCTCAACCAGTCAACCAGAGTGGTCTGCTCTTGAGTATGGGTCTTTCTGACCACTCGACGATACTCTGCCAGATTTTATGATCGGCTAAACCAGAAGTTTATCCAGAAGCGTACCCCACGGAGAGTGGCGTCCAAGGCCAGGTTCACTGGTGTGAGCATCAACTCCCAGTGCCGCAGAGAGTGCAGATAATGCTCCCGTTGTTCTGCCAGCAGGGCGCGTCCGACCACCGACACCCCCAAACCTGGCAGAATGGGGGCCATGATCAGATGCACCCGCTGCCGCGTCGGGCTCTCGACCGAGGAAAAAAACCCGAACAGGGAGCATCGCTGTCCATTGTCCAGCCGCGCGCAGCGACCATCCTCCGAAGCGGAACGACACGGAATGCTCACCAATTGCACAGGAGAAGGAAACTTCACCCCCTCTTCCACGGTGGCAAACCCGGCGGTGTAGATGCAGCGCTCCTTGACCTCGCGCAAAACGGTGATCGGCAGCTGGGTGGCGACGACCAGGTCATCCTCTTCCGGTGCACGGTCCATCATCAGCCCCGCTTGGTGCAGCAGCCGCTGGGGTACGGTGTTCTTCAGGGCCAGCCTGGTGCGGCCCAATGCGTCTGTGACGGGTTCAAAGAATTCGGGATCGAGCATGGGGGAGATCTCCTGTCTAAGGTTGGGCAGGTCGCACGATCACGTTTCTGGTTGCGTCCGCGTCCCAATAGACCACCAGGATGCGCACCGGCTCTTGTCCCCGGTTGATTCCCCGGTGCCAGTGATCCATGGCCTCCACAAAGGCGTTGCCCGGACCAAAGGTGCGTGAGCCCTTTTCTCCGTAATCCACCGTCACCTCGCCTGCGAGGATGTAGGCATACATGGGCGCCCCATGCTTGTGCCAAGCGCTCTCCTCTCCGGGCAGAATGGTGACGATGCTCGAAGAGAGTACGAGCGGCGCGCCATTCGGTTTGCGCAACGGCTCATCAAGTACCGTCTTTGAGGTGTCGAGTAAAGGCTCGACATTCTGATAGGCGGATTCGGCCCACCCCTCGACCACGCCCCACACCAAGCCAAACGCTACCCACGCCACAACCTTCATGTGCCACTCCTTGGTTGGATTCGAAACCGGACAGCCTTGAAGGTGGTTAGTATGATCCAGCTGGACGATTTTTTTCAAGGCGTTGTCAGAGGTTAGGCCGCCACCGAAATCGTCTGTCGCACCTGGTCGCACCGTGTCGGGGTTTCCGGCTGGCGGCAAGGGCGAGGTGGGCGGGTTCCCGGGTCTTGCGATAAAGCGGCACACAGGCCAGAGAGGACGCCCTTGGCATGTTCTTCTGCCCAGTATGAAAAAAACCGGGGAACCGGAGGCGAAGTAATGGGGGGGTGGGCGGCAGGTGAGAGGAATGCGGGCTGGATCGGGCGTGGAGGAATGGATCAATGGCCAAACAGCGTTTTCAAGATTGGTAAAACGTTCACGATGATGATCAGGGCCAGCATCCATTTGATGACCGCCAAATCGGTACGAATGGGGGATAGTTCCTTTTCCAGGTCGTGTTTGGTCGCCAGAGTATCCAGGTTGGCTTTCTGCGCTTCCTGGATGGCAGCGGCCATGCCCTTGGCTTGCGGATCGTTAAATCCCGAAGCCTTGAGCGTTTCCACGAATTTGAGCGTGTCAAAGGTGACGGCGGTCATGGCTGGATCTCCCCAATGCGAGTGGACCAACGAAAACAGCATACCACGGAGCGCGGGCGGATGCCACAGGCTTTCAGGGTTTGCGGGCCATGGCTTTGGCGGTGATCAGCAGGGCGGCGCGACCTGCCTCGTCGGCGCGCGGTAGGCGTCCAGCAGGGCGGATTCGTCGGGGGGGGGTGGTGGAAAGGATGATCGGGTTTCGGGTGCCGGTCAGGGTGTAACAGACGTCGGCGCCGGCGATGGTGCGCCACGCGCGAGGGATCTCCGGTGCATTTTACGTCGGCTTGATGAAAAAAAATATAAACAGCACCCGTTTTTGGATGCGTACAAGATGCGGGAGTTGTTTCCAAAAAGCAAAGAACAACTCCCGCGAAGGCGGTGCGCGGCGCATTTTTTTAGAAAAGGCGCGAAAAATGCTTCTTTTGAAGAATGCGCTCAGGTCAAAAGCAAAACCCTGGGAGAGGAATCTCCGGTGGTGCCTTACGTTAACCTAAACCGCACCTATTTTGGGAGGCGTAGTTTTTCGCAAGGCTGCGTGCAAGATGCGGGGGTCGTTTCCAAAAAGCGGAAACGACCCCCGCGAAGGCCGCGCGCGGCGCATTTTTCGCAAAAGACGCGAAAAATGCTTCTTATAAGAGCGCGCT
>JAMOBI010000197.1:0-2304 GCA_039908105.1 Magnetococcus sp. YQC-9 | reverse complement strand
CGGCCAGCGGATTTTAAGTCCGATGCGTCTACCTGTTCCGCCACGCGGGCAATACCTTCCATAATCCCAGATCCGGCAGTTGCGGGTGATCACCTGTGACAACCTCTTGATCCATCTGGTAAATCGAAAGAAAGCCTCATTACCGATAAGGCAACTTCGGTTTCTTACAATTCACCATATGAACCAGTATGTTAGCACATGCAATCAGCCGCAACTGCCGGATCTGGTGGCTCAACCAAGCTGATTTGACTGGTTGCGACGGGCTGGCACGCCAGTCACCAAACCTTGAAGCCTCTGTCACGAGGCTTTGTTCTTGGGCCATGTTCGCGGGATTGTTTTGCAAAAGGCGCAAAACAATCCCGCAGCTTTGGCTGCGCGCGGCGCATTTTTCGCAAAAGGCGCGAAAAATGCTTCTTGAAAAAGCGCGCTAAAATCAAAGTCAAAACCCTGGGAGATGAATCTCCCAGACCCTCTCTTTTTTTTCACTAATAAAAACGACACATTCCAAGCTGGATGCGGTTTAGGATGATCGCTGCATCCGGTGGGTCGTGGGAAAACAAACCTCCCAGCAAACCTTTAAAGTCGGAACGCGCAATCCCACTCAATCGCGAATCATCAGCTCTTGTTGTTCCATACCGCCGCCGTCGCGGGCCAGAAAGCCGTTGATCTCCAGCCGTCCGTCGGTCTGCATGCCGACGATCAGCAGCAGCACATCCTGATAAACCGACAACTCGCGATCCAACGAAGAGGGTTCCGCCGGTCCGCTCGGATGGCTGTGGTAGATCGCCACCACCCGTTTGCCCTGCTCCCGCAACTCACGGAACAGTCGGATCTGTTCTTCGGTGTCGGCCATGAAACGCCGTTCATCCTCGGCAACGTTGGTCAAGGGATGCCAGCCGGTGGCCTCCTGACCCTCTCCCGAAAGCACACCCACACACTCACGCGGCAATTCGCGTTGCGCATGGCCGAGAATTTTATTGACCAGAGGTCGGGAAATGGTCCACATCGTCGTTATCGTGTGTTTCAAGGGGAGCAATTTATAAAAAAATAGTGTAACCTGAAAAAAAAATCAACCTCCGGTCCACCAAATGTTCTTTTACCGTAGAACTTCCATGGGGAGTTCACGGGTGAGGGGGCGCCCTCCATCCTGCATGAAAGTTTGGTCAACCGGCTTGACGGGGTTTCTTGCGACGTTTCATGAAAGTCTATCTGCAACGACCCAATCCGATCACGGGCGTGGTGCTCTTCTATTCGCTCCAAATCCAGCGCGATCTTCTGGGCCGCTGGCACGTCATGCGCGAATGGGGACGTTCCGGTTCACCGGGCACGGTGCGTCAAACCCCTTACGATGCTTACGAGTTGGCCATGGAAGCCATGCTCTCATTGGAATCCGAACTGCTCGATAAAGGTTATCGGGCCATGATGCGTGAGGGCATGAGTCCAGCTATGGCAGGATTGCTTTCAACCTTGGAGTCTTAACAAATGACGCGCGTGCATGAAATCCTGGAGACCGGACCGCTGCAGGTCAACTGTCAGATTCTCGGCGATCCGGTTCGAGGCGAGGCATTGGTGATCGATCCGGGCGGGGATGCCAAGCGGATTCTGGCCCGTCTGCAGGTACTGAAGCTCAAACCCACCCATATTCTCGCCACGCACGGCCATTTCGATCACATCGGCGGGGTGGCCGAACTCAAACAGTTGACCGGCGCCCTGTTCTGGATTCACAACGGTGACCGTTCGCTTGTCGAGGGTGCGGCACGCCATGCCGCCATGTGGGGGTTGCCGTTCGGACCCGTGCCCGCGATCGATCGCACCTTTGCCGATGGCGAAACGCTCGAGATCGCCGGTCTCTCCCTCGAAGTGATCCATACGCCGGGACATACGCCGGGCGGGGTCTGTTTCCGCTGCGGTGAGGATCTGGTGGTCGGCGATACCCTTTTTGCCGGCTCGATCGGGCGTACCGATCTGCCGGGTGGCGATTTCGACCAGTTGATGGAATCCCTCCAAAACCGGCTGCTCGCCCTGGATGACGGTCTGAAATGTCATCCAGGACACGGCCCCTCCACCACCCTGGGACGTGAACGGCGCACCAATCCGTTTCTCAACGGGTCGTTTTAAAAAATGTGCTGATTTAAACCGCGCCCAGTTTAGGAATATGTAAACCGCAACCAGCTTGGAATGTGTCGTTTTTATTAAACCGCACCTGCTTTGGGATGCGTAGTTTTTTGCAAGGCTGCGTGCAAGATGTGAGCGTCGTTTCCAAAAAGCGGAAACGACGCTCACGAAGGCCGCGCGCGGCGCATT
>JAMOBI010000046.1:0-35425 GCA_039908105.1 Magnetococcus sp. YQC-9 | reverse complement strand
CCGGGGTGGTGCCGCAGTTACGTTTTCCCGGGGTGGTGAGCGGGGTGGGGTGGTGGCGGCAGGCCTTTTTCCGTCCCGGTACAGCCGGGGGCAACCTGTGGAGCGCCCTGGCCCAGGCGCTGCTGCAGCCGGACGCGCTGCCGGAGCTGGCGGCAGGGGGTACGGCTGCCGAACTGGGGACGCAGTGGCAGACCGCGCCGTCGGTGAGCGCCACCGCCTTCCGGATGGCGCTGCATCATGCCCAGGAGCGACAGACCGGGGTGACCGCCAACAGCGAGGGGCGTCTGGTGCTGGTGGTGGATCAGCTGGAGGAGCTGTTCACCCTGGCCATCATCACCGCAGAGGAGCGCAACCGCTTTGTGGAGCTGCTGGAGGGTCTGGCCCGTTCCGGGCAGGTGTGGGTGATCGCGGCGATGCGCAGCGATTTTTTCCACCGCACGGCCGAGACCCCGCGTCTGCGCGATCTGGCAACAGGCCAGGGACAGTATCACCTGTTGCCCCCGCGTTCCGCCGAGCTGGAGCCGATGATCCGCCGCCCTGCGGCGGCAGCCGGGCTGCGCTTTGAGCTGGACGAGGAGAGCGGCCTGGGTCTGGATGCCATGCTGCACGAAGCAGCCGCCCGTGAGCCGGGCTCGCTGCCGCTGCTGGAGTTCACCCTGGACGAACTCTACCGGCTGGATGTGACCCAGGCGGGCGGGACGCAATTGACCCTGGCCAGCTACCGCTCGCTGGGCGGGCTGGATGGGGCGCTTGCCGAACGGGCGGAGGCGATCTGTGGCTCGCTGGGTGCGGCCCTGTCGGCGGTGCTGCGCGCCCTGGTGACCCTGCAGCCCCGGGAGAAGAGCGCCACGGCGCGCATCGCCTGGAAATCGGAGGTGGCCAGCACGCCGGAGCGGGCCGAGGTGCTGGAGTCGTTGGTGCAGGGGCGGCTGGTGGTGAGCAGCGGCGATGCCGAGGCGGCCACGGTCCGACTGGCCCACGAGGCACTGCTCACCCGCTGGCCGCGGTTGGCGCAATTGATCGTGGAGGACCGGTCGTTTCTGGAGGTGCGCAGCCGCCTGGAGTCCGACAGCGCTGCCTGGCGGGAGAAAGAGCACCATGTCGAGCTGCTGCTGCCCGGCGGCAAACGGCTGGCCGAGGCCGAAGAGCTGTTGGGGCAGCGCCGCGACGAGCTAACCCCGGAGGTGGTGGCCTATGTCGAGACCTCCAGCCGGCAGGAACGCCACAACCGCGAACGCCGCCTGCGCCGCGCCCGCTGGCTGGCGCTGACGATGTCCGGCCTGGTCGTGACCGCCAGCTGGTTCGGCTGGCAGTCCCATCAGCAGGGGCTGCGGGCAGACAAGGCGCGTGGACAGGCCGAGGAGCTGGTCAATTTCGTCATCTTCGATCTGCGGGATCGATTGCAACCTTTGGGACGCCTCGATCTTTTGGATCAGGCTGCACGCAAGGCGCTGGGGTACTACGATCAGTTGGGGGATCTCTCCCAAATGGAGCAGGGGCAGCAACGCAGGATGGCGGCTGCTTTGATCAATCTCGGTGATGTGCTGACAGACCAGGGCAACCTGACTGAGGCCCTGACGGGATATCGCAAGGCAGCAGAAATTTCTGACACTTTGGCTAGATCGGATCCCAAGAATGCCAGATTGCAGCTGGCGCTTGCCGTAAACCATGAAAGGTTTGGCAACACTTTTCGTTCGCAGGGCGATCTGCCCGGAGCTCTGGGTGAGTATCGCGCCGGGATGGAGATTAAGAAGCGTCTCATTGCGCAGGATCCCAAGAATGCCGAATGGCAGCGGGCTCTTTTCGTAAGCCATGACAGGCTTGGCGACATTCTTAAGTTGCAGGGCGATCTGCCTGGAGCCCTGGGCGAGTATCGCGCCGGGATGGAGATTGAGAAGCGTCTCATTGCGCAGGATCCCAAGAATGCCGAATGGCAGCGGGATCTTTTCGTAAGCCATGACAGGCTTGGCGACATTCTTAAGTTGCAGGGCGATCTGCCTGGAGCCCTGGGCGAGTATCGCGCCGGGATGGAGATCATCGAGCGTCTCGCCGCGCAGGATCCCAGGAATGCTGGATGGCAGCGTGATCTTTCCATAAGCCATATCAAGCTTGGTGGGATTTTTCAGGCGCAGGGCGATCTGCCAGCAGCCCTGGGCAAGTATCGTGCCGCGATGGAGATTGCCAAGCGTCTCGTTGCGCAGGATCCCAAGAATGCCCAATGGCAGAGTGATCTTTCCTCAAGGCATGACCAACTTGGCGAGATTCTTCAGGCGCAGGGCGATCTGCCAGCAGCCCTGGGCGAGGTTCGCGCCGGGATGGAGATCGCCAAACATCTCGCCGCGCAGGATTCCCAGAATGCCGAATGGCAGAAAGAACTTTCCACAAGGCATAGCAGGCTTGGCGACATCCTTAAGTCGCAGGGTGATCTTTCCGCAGCCCTGGGCGAGTATCGCGCCGGGATGGAGATCACGCAGCGTCTTGCCGCGCTGGATCCCCAGAATGCCGAATGGCAGCTGGCTCTTTCCGTAAGCCATGACAGGCTTGGCGACATTCTACAGGCGCAGGGCTATCTGCCCGGCGCCCTGGGCAAGGTTCGCGCCTCAATGGAAATCATGCAGCGTCTCGTTGCGCTGGATCCCCAGAATGCCGAATGGCAGCAGACTCTTTACGTAAGCCATGTCAAGCTTGGCGACATTCTTGAGTCGCATGGCGATCTGCCGAGAGCCCTGGGCGAGTATCATGCCGCCGAAGCAGTCAGTAGACAGATGATCCAACTTGCTCCTGAGCTTGCTGCAGGCTATGGCCAGCTTACCTGGTCTCTCATCCTGCAGGGCCAGTTCAAAGAGTCCCGGGAGCCGGCGCAGAAGGCGCATAAAATGGATGATAAAAGTTATGGTTGGACCGTCAATCTTGGCCACACCTATCTGCTGCAGGAGGATGCCGTCACGGCGCGGCAATACTATCTGAAAAGCCTGCCACAGATTTCTGGCGAGCAGGCGTTTACGACTGGCCCCCTGGATGAAGGAGGCCTTTGCCCAGGAGTTGGCGGCTCGCAAGGAGCGGCAGAAGGGGGGGCGGTAGTCAACAGCAGTGCCCATACCCCCTGGCGCGGCTTGGGCCAGGGGGCAAGGATGTTCGAGGAGGTGAGTGGGGTGAATCTTAACCCGCGCCCATTTTGGGATGCGTCGTCAGAGTTCGGCTTGCAAGAGGCAGAGTGAATGAAATGGGTAGTGGAGCTTGGCAGAAGGGCAAATTTGTGGCCAGTCAGTGCCCATTACCCTGGATGCCCGCTTTCGCGGGCATGACGGTAGGCTGTCAAATCAGCTCTGTCGGCCCACCAGGTTTAAACCGCAACCCGAGATGGATGCGGTTTGGCACGCCTTGCCAGCATCCCGCAACCACCATCAGACCTTGCCTTAAGATCCTTTAATCACCTAAGATGGCCTGTGCATGCACACAACACTCGGTCGAGGTACCGGGATACGCCCGTCTCCCACCCTGAGGTCAACGGAACCTGCTCCAATGCCCGAACAAGTCCTGCTCGTCGGCTCAAGTTTCAGCGCTGCGCCTGTTCTGTTCGCCCTGAAACAGCACGGATTGCACGTCCATGTCTGCGGAAACCTCCCCTCCGATCCGTGTCACGCGCACGCCGACGGCTCCCACTATACGGACTACTCGAATGCTGTCAATCTGGAATCCCTCTTGACGCAACAGCCGTATGCGCACGTTGTGCCAACCTGCAACGATTACTCCTACCTCTCCTGCGCGCAATTGGCCGAAAAATGGCACCTGCCGGGCTTCGACTCATGGGAGACCTGTCTGCTATTGCATACCAAAAACCGCTTTCGCGCCTTTATGGAACGACATAACCTGTCGGCTCCCAAATGCCGCCTGCAAACCGCATCCCGCGCTGATATCGATGGATTGCGCTTTCCTCTGCTGGTCAAACCGATTGACAGCTTCAGTGGACGGGGTATGACCCGGTTGCACCAGGCCGACGGACTCTCCCAGGCCGTCGAACGGGCCATCCAGGCGTCACCCTCCGGTGAAATCGTCATCGAGGAGTTCAAAGACGGGACACTGCACAGCCACTCTGCTTTTATCAAAAACCAGGAGATCCTGTTCGATTTTTTCGTCGATGAGTTCTGCACCGTCTATCCCTATCAGGTGGACTGTTCCAACCACCCATCCGGCTTGTCTGAGGCGGTTCGTACCTCGGTGCGTACCATTATGACCCGGTTGATCCAGATATTGGAATTGGTCGACGGTCTGCTGCACACCCAGTTCATCGTTCATGGCCAGGAGGTCTGGATCATCGAGTGCATGCGGCGCTGCCCGGGAGATCTCTACGGCCATTTGATCGAGCGATCCACCGGTCTGCCCTACACGGATTGCTATCTCAAACCGTTCATCGGTCAACCTCTGGAGCTCCCCCGTGCCACCAAGCCGTTGCGCTACTATGGACGCCACACCATCTCCACACGTACCAAACAGAACAACTTTTGCTTTAGAAGCACCATCCCAGCCAAAGAGACCTGGATCGTCCCCCTCAAGGAGAGCGGTCACCCGCTCAAACCGGCCCCGTTCGACAAACTGGCGATTCTCTTTTGCGAATTCGCCGATATGGCCGATACCCTGCGCATCACCCCGCATCTGGCCGAACACATCCGCATTGAATCGCTCGATGAGCGGTTCGAAGCTTCGGCGGCTTCCACCTCCAGCGGCATACCCTCATGATCGACTCGCTGCCCCGCAAACTTGAAGTTGCCTTTCTGGGTGGCGCCTACCACTCCGCTGCCGGACGCGCCCACCGTTCGGCACTTGAACTCGACCAGCGCTACGAGATCGTGGCCGGCTGTTTCAGCCGCCATCCGGAAGAGAACGCCTTTTCTGCGGCCCAATACCGGGTTGCGCCGGAACGAACCCATGCCAATCTCGAAACTCTGCTCGATGCCGAGATCGGACGCATCGATGCGGTGGTGATCCTGACACCAACCGATCAACACTTCGAGCAACTGAAAACCTGCATGGACCGCAAAATCCCCATCATCTGCGAAAAGGCCATGGTCGTTTCGCGTCAGCAGGCGCTCACCATCCACGAACAGGTCCAGACCCACAGCGCCTTTCTGGTGGTCACGTACAATTACACCGGCTATCCGATGCTACGAGAGCTCAAGCAGCTGATCGGACAGAACCAACTGGGACGGATTCGCCAGATCCTGATCGAAATGCCTCAGGAGGGATTCATCCGGGTTAACGCCGACGGCACGCCGATCGTCCCCCAGGAGTGGCGGCTGCACGACCGGGAGATCCCGACCATCTCCTTGGATCTGGGAGTTCATCTTCACTCGCTGGTACAATTTCTGACCGGAGCCAGACCAATCGAGGTGGTGAGTACGGCCAACAGTCACGGGAACTTCCCCACCATCATCGACAATATCTCCTGCATTGCCAACTACACCCGGGAGATCCTCTGCTCCATCTGGTACAGCAAGACCGCTCAGGGGTATCGAAACGGTCTGCGCATCCGCATCTTCGGAGAACTCGGATCAGCAGAGTGGGTGCAGGAAAATCCCGAATACATGATCCTGTCGGACAATCAGGGCATCCGCCGTATCGTGGATCGCAGCAGCTGCGGCATTCTCACTGGCAACGATCCGCGCTACGCCCGTTTCAAGGCGGGTCATCCAGCCGGATTCATCGAGGCGTTTGCCAACTACTACAACGACATTGCCGATGCGCTACTCCAATACCGATCGGGTGCCAAGAACTACCTGAACGACCACGTCTTTGGTGCCGATACGGCTTTCAACGGCATCCGCATGCTCGATGCCATTGCCCGCTCTGCCCGTGAGCACGGATGGGTGAGCGTTGAAGATGCCTGAGACCGGCATCCCGAACTTAAAGCCGTTCGACCGGCCCGTTCACCCTCTTAAAATACGTGAAGCTTTTCGGGTTGTCTGTCCCGCCGATGATGTGGCGTTATCTCGACAACTTCTCCTCCGGATCGGTCTGCCTGGTGCTTGCCTCGGAACTCTACGACGAGGGGGATTACTACCGGGATTATGACGTGTTCTTGACAGCGGTGGCCACGAGGCGTGATGAACCCGATCATCCCGGATCCGGCAGTTACGGGTGATGGCATGCGGTGACACATGGGTGCATCCGGTGAATTGTAAACCATCGAGGTTACGGTACCGAAAACGATGCTTTTTTGGATTTGCTTGATGGATCAACGGGTCACAGCAGATTTTTGCCAGCAACCGCCAGATCCGGAATCTCTCTTGCATCGACAGGTCAGCCATGCGAATCGCCCATCTGATCCATCGACTTGACATCGGCGGTCTTGAGCGGATCGTTGCCGATCTGATCAACCACCTGCCCCGGGAACGGTTTGACCACGCGCTTATCAGTCTCACCGAAATCACCGAATTCAAGCAACGCATCCACCACCCGCGCATCACCTTTCATGCGCTGCACAAGCGGGAAGGCAAGGATCCAGCGGTCTGGTGGCGCTTGTGGAAACTGCTGCGCCAGCTTCGGCCCGATGTGGTGCATGCCTGCAATCTGGCCACCCTGGAGGCGGCCATTCCGGCACGCCTGGCCGGGGTCCGGCGTTTCATCCATGCCGAACATGGCCGCGACAGCCACGATCCGGATGGCACCAATCGCAAGTATCTCATGCTGCGGCGTTTCATGATCCCCTGGGTCGACGCCTTCGTGCCGGTGTCGCGCGATCTTGGTGACTGGATGATCCGCACGGTGCGGATCCCGCCGGCCAAGGTTCACCCGATCACCAACGGCGTCAAGCTGCCGCCTGACGTCGCTCGTCTTGATCGTATGACCAACCCGTCTGGCCCGTTTGTCATCGGTCATGTGGGCCGGATGTGGCCGATCAAGGATCCGCTCAATCTGCTGGAGGCGTTTTCTCTCGTGTGCCGCCGATTCCCGGAGCGCGCGCTTGAGCTGGTGATGGTCGGCGACGGCCCGGAACGTCCGGCGATTGAAGCCGGTATCGCCCGTTGGCAGCTGGGTGATCGGGTTCACCTGGCCGGCTGGCAGATGGATGTGCTGCCCTTTTGGGAAACCTTCGATCTCTTCGTCCTCCCCTCCAGGGCTGAAGGAACCCCGCTCACCATTCTGGAGGCCATGGCGCATGGCCTCGCGGTTGTGGCTACGCGGGTCGGCGGTGTCGGTGATCTGGTGGAGGATGGCCGTACCGGGCAATTGGTCCCACCTTCGGATCCACAGGCTCTGGCCGATGCCATGGCGTTGTATCTGGCTGATCCGGCCTTGTGCAACGTACACGGTGCGGCGGGACGGGCGCGTGTCGCGGCCCGTTTTACCATCGAACGCATGATCCAGGCTTATCAGGAGCTTTTTTTGGGGAACATGGTTACGAAAGATCAAGAATTTTGACAATTCTCTTTTTGATTTTTTGCCTCGAAATGGCTATTCTGACAGAATTCAATCCAGGATTTCGGATTTCGTGAACCTAAAAATTTCTGTCCACCCGGACAGGAGAGATCGAGCATGCTTCCAGCTTCCGACGAACAATCTCCGCTGCTGCCAACCGAGGGCACTCCCCAGGATGCCGCTCTGGCAGAGCCGACCCTCTCGCCTCAGGAGGCACGACGGCGGCATCTGCTCAAGGGTCTGGTCGGTGTCGGGGTGGCGGTTCCGCTGATCTTCACCCTGCAGCGCAGTGGTCGTGCAGCCTTTTTCGGCAGCAATCAGGCCTGTATCAACAGTATGCCCGATGCCTCCACCGCAACCCCTTGCCAGACGACGACGGATGACAAGGTGCGGGTCAGAAGGGATAGTTTTTATGATAATAATGGAACGTGTGAACCCGACAATATGGCTGGAGTGGCAGTTCCAGCTCCTGGAGATCAATGCCTGGTCTATTATCATCCGGATACCGGCTGGTTCCCTCATAATGTCGGTCCCACTTGCGGCACCGGCAACTTATATGGCCAGGGTGATACCGGCTACAAGGTGATGACCTACACCTGTTGGACCTCACTGACCAACACGCCGGGCGGTTATCATGAGCCTTCCCATCCCAGTTAATGTCCTGAGTGACCAGGTCGAAATGCCGGAACGCTTCATGGCGTGCAACAGCCATCAATGGTTGCTGGAGAAGTTCGGCGAGAGCCATATCCTGTTCAATTCAGCCTCCAACGACACCCATGTGCTCAACGAATTGGCGATTGCCACGCTTGACGCGTTGCGTGTCGGTCCCGCGACGCTTGCCGAACTGCTCATCCGACTTGGTTTTGCTGGTGAAGATGCCACGACCGCCCAGGCTTATCCGCGTCTGTTGCGCGAGCTGGATCTGTTGGGCCTGATCCAACCCGTGGACGCATGAGAATTGCGGATCCGCCGCTGGCGGAACTGCTCTCCCGCGCCCGTGGATCGGGATTGATCTGGCGCGTCGGACCCTTTCTCGTGCGGTTGAAAAGCCGTTTTGAACCGTTTCTGGAGACCTTTCGGACCCTCTACGCCGATCATCGGCTGGTCGATGGGGAGTGCGGCGAGGTGATCGAGTTTCACATCGAGCTGCGCCAGGATCGTTTTTTCCGACGCTTCTGGCATCCGCGGGTTTTTTTTGATCTGGACGGTCCGACGGAGCTGTTGCCGTTTCCGTTGGATCACGCCTTTCCGCTGTTCGAGTGGGGTTTCAACTTCGGCATCGCCTCGCGTGCCAATTGTTATCTGATGCTGCATGCCGCCGTGGTGGCACGCGCGGATCGGGCGTTGATTCTGCCGGCCTTGCCGGGCTCGGGCAAAAGCACGCTCTGTGCGGCGTTGGTGGCACGCGGTTGGCGGCTGTTGTCAGACGAATTCGGTCTGGTGGAGCTGGAGAGTGGTCTGATGCAACCTTTGCCGCGTCCGATCGCCTTGAAGAACGACTCGATCGGCATCATCAATGCGTTTGCCCCGGATGCTCTGATCGGGCCGACCTTCCCCAAAACCCGCAAGGGGCGTGTGGCCCACATGAAGCCACCCGTGGCCAGTGTGCTGGACGAAGAGCGGATGGCTGATCCGGTCTGGGTGGTGACCCCCAAATATGAGCGGGGCGCAGTATTGAGTCTGGATCCCATGCTGGAGGATCACGGTTTCATGCGTTTGGCGGGTCACTCGTTCAACTACGAAATGTTGGGCGCGCGCGGATTTCGGGCGGTTGCGCGCATGACGCGCGGGTGCCGATTTTTTGCGCTGACTTATGGGGATCTGGATGAGGCGGTGGCCTGTTTGGATGGGTTGGCCAATCGTACCAAATTGCACCCAGCTTGAAATGTGAAGTTTTTACTGGTGAAAAAAAAGAGAGGGTCTGGGAGATTCCTCTCCCAGGGTTTTGCCTTTGACTTCAGCGCGCTCTTCAAAAGAAGCGGTTTTTGCGAAAAATGCGCCGCGCGCCGCCTTGGCTGCGGGATTGTTTTGCGTCTTTTGCAAAACAATCCCGCGAACATGGCCCAAGAACAAAGCCGCGTGGCAGAGGCTTTAAGGTTTAGTGACTGGCGTGCCAGACCATCGCAATCAGTCAAATCAGCTTGGTTGATCCGCTAGGTTAACGTAAGACACCACCGAATCTCCCAGACCCTCTCTTTTTTCTTACCAGTCACATTACCGATTCACGTCATGGTTCAACTCAATCATTAGAAACCAGGCATGCTCCTCTCTTCCCTCCCCGCTCTCTCCACCTCCGCACCCTCCACCTGGCTTCTGACTGCCTGGATCTCTCCTGCAACCTTTGCCACCCTGCCCCCTGCCCGTCAGGATGCGATCCTGCGCATGGCTCGCACCACCGGCCTGCTGGCCGCCTTCGAGATCCGCCTGCAACGGGCCGGCTGCCTGGATTCACTGCCAACCCGCATCCGTGC
Organism: Magnetococcus sp. YQC-9; assembly: GCA_039908105.1. Lineage (GTDB taxonomy): Bacteria > Pseudomonadota > Magnetococcia > Magnetococcales > Magnetaquicoccaceae > Magnetaquiglobus. Next base: position 25,538 of record JAMOBI010000046.1, on the reverse strand, counting down.
GATCTTCGAAGGGGCACGCATGATCGCCCTGGATCGTTCCCGGTCGATCCGCTGGGAGGTGGGACGCATCCAACGGGCCTTTTACGGCACCGGCCTGCCGGTGATCCTCTTGAAAGGGGCAGCCTATCATCTGTTGAACCTCCCGCTGGCCGAGGGACGGCTGACTGGTGATGTGGATCTGCTGTTCGCCAGAATCGATCTGCCGCTGGCCGAGAGCGCACTCAAAGAGTGGGGCTGGATCACCGCGCTGCCGGATGCCTATGATCAACGCTACTACCGGGAGTGGATGCACGAGCTGCCCCCCATGTTCCATCGGGAGCGAGGAAGCGAGATCGATCTGCATCACGCCATCCTGCCTGACACCGCACGTCTGACGAGCGATGCGCACCGACTGCTCGAGGCCGTGCAACCCGTACCGGATCATCCCGGAATCTGGACCCTCTCCAACGAGGACATGGTGCTGCACTCTGCCGTCCATCTGTTTCATGATGGCGCATTCGAGCGTATGGGGCTGCGCGATCTGACCGATCTGGATGGCCTGCTGCGCCATTTCGGCAGCCGACCGGCGTTCTGGGAGAGCCTGATTGAGCGCGCTGGATTGTTGAACCTGACTGGACCGCTCGATCACGCCCTGTGGAGCTGCGCCCGCTGGTGCGCCACCCCGATACCCGATGCGATACGTCAGCGGGTGGCGAATCTGGCCCGTCCCTCCCTGGCGGCCCGTTTCATGCGCAGCTGGTTGATCCCCCTGGTGATCCTGCCGCACCATCCGGATCGACGCGGTGCGGATCCCGTCAGAGCGGTCGCCGCCTGGCTGCTCTACGTGCGCTCCCACTGGCTGCGCATGCCGTTGACCCTGTTGATCCCCCACCTGGTACACCAATGGACCCGGAGATGGTCGTTCAATGTGTGGCATCGTCGGGCTGTTTGATCTGAACGGCACACGTCCGGTCGAGGCGGCGCGCCTGGAGCGGCTGAACGATGCCCAGAGCCATCGCGGGCCGGATGGCGCGGGCCGGATCATCCATCCCGGCGTGGGTCTGGCCCATCGGCGGCTGGCGATCATCGATCTGGCTGGCGGGGATCAGCCGATCGGCAACGAGGATGGTTCGGCGTGGTTGGTTTTTAATGGCGAGATCTATAATTTTCTCGAGCTGCGGCGCCAACTGCTCGATCTGGGACATCGATTCAAGAGCCACTCGGACTCCGAGGTGATCCTGCACGCCTGGGAGAGCTGGGGCGAGGCGTGCGTGACGCACCTCTCCGGTATGTTCGCCTTCGCCATCTGGGATCAGCGCACCGACTGCCTGTTTCTGGCGCGCGACCGGTTGGGCATGAAACCGCTTTACTACACCCGGCATGCGGACGGCTGGTTGGGATTCGCCTCGGAGTTGGGCGGCATCGTGGCCGCAGATGAGAGGGCGCGCCCGGTGTCGATGCCGGCGGTGGAGGCCTACTGTGCCCTTGGCTATGTGCCGGATCCGATGACGATTCATCCGGATATTTTCAAGCTGCCACCCGCCTGTTCGCTGATGTTCCGGCGCCATGCACCCCTGCCGGCAGCGGTGCGCTACTGGCAACCCCGCTTTGCAATCAGCTCACCGCCGCCAGATCTGGCGACCGCTGCCGAAGAGCTGCGGATGCGGCTTGAGGCTGCTGTAAAAAGCCATCTGATCGCCGATGTGCCGGTGGCAACCTTTTTGTCCGGTGGCATCGACTCCTCGGCGATTGCGGCACTGATGGCCGGTTTGACGCCAGAGCCCCCTGAAGCCTGCACCGTCGCCTTTGCCGAGGGGAGCCATGACGAGAGCGGCTACGCGGCTCTCGTGGCCGAACGGTACGCTCTGCGCCACCATGTGGAGCAGGCCCAGCCGGAGCGCTTGGATCTGCTGGATACCCTGGCGCGTCACTTCGGCGAACCGTTTGCCGATCCGTCGGCCCTGCCCACCTGGCTGGTCTGCGCCATGGCGCGCCGTCATGTTAAGGTGGTGCTCTCCGGCGATGGCGGGGATGAGAATCTGGCCGGCTACAGCCGCTATCGGGCTCTTATGGTCGAAGAGCGGTTGCGCGGCACGCTGCCCGCCGGCTTGCGCCGGTTGATATTCGGCCTGCCGGGGCGTTGGTATCCCAAACTCGACTGGGCACCGCGCTGGCTGCGGGCGCGTCAGACATTACGCTCACTCGGCAAGGATTGGATCGCCGCTGCCTTCCAGTCGGTCGAAATCATGCCGGTCGAGATCCGCCACGCATTGTATACCACACAGGCCAAACGGGAACTCCAGGGGTTCGAGGCTGAATCCATCTGGCGCGTCTATGCCGAGGATGCGCCGGATCATCCGCTCTCCCGCCTGCAATATCTGGATTTGAAAGGGTTTCTTGCCGGACGGGTACTGGTGAAGGTGGATCGCGCCAGCATGGCCCATGGGTTGGAGGTGCGCGCTCCGCTGCTCGATTATCAACTGGTCGAGTGGCTGGCCTCTCTGCCACCGGAGTTTAAATTACAAAATAAAACTGGTAAATATATCTTCAAACAGGCGATGCATCCCCTTCTGCCCGAAGCGATTCTCACCCGACCCAAGCAGGGATTCAACATTCCCTTGGCAGCCTGGCTGCGCGGCCCGTTGGCCCCACGCCTGCGAGATCCGGCCTTCGTGGTCACGCTGGCCGACACCGGTCTGTTCGATCCGAAGAGCGTACAACGCCTGATCGATACGCATCTGTCGGGCCGTCGCGATTTTTCGGCGCCGCTCTGGGCTTTGTGGATGTTGGTCGCATTTTTGCAACAGAATCGGCGCTTTTAAACCGCAATCAGCCTGGAATGTGTCGTTTTTATTGGTGAAAAAAAAGAGAGGGTCTGGGAGATTCCTCTCCCAGGGTTTTGCTTTTGACTTTAGCGCATTCTTCATAAAGAAGCATTTTTTGCGAAAAATGCGCCGCGCGCCGCCTTGCGAAAAACTACGCATCCCGAAATGGGTGCGGTTTGGAAACGAAGCTCGCATAAGCACACGACCTTTAATAATTACACATCTCACGATGGTTGCGGTTTAACAAATTCCGCTCTTAATCCCCCCAAAAAGATGCCATCGTCTCAGCTGGATCGACAGGTAGGTTTTGTCCATTTTTCTTGACTTACTGGATTGATAAAACGTATTTTTGGTTTGGATGGCCTGCCAGTCTCGCCAGAGGGAGGGGTCGCAAACATGGTTACCGATATCGATCAGAGCGCCCCTTCACAGGAAGCGGAACCCAATAGCAAACGCGGACGCAGTCTGCTGATTCCCATTGTCGGATTGTTGATTCTGACGGTTTTAGCCACCATGGGGGTCGGATATTTCATCAATTACCCCTTCTTGAATGAATCCCTGCACACCAAAGCCCGGATCGAACACGAGGCGCGCGCCGCTCAGCTCGGCTTTCTGATCGATCACGAGGCGAACAATCTGTCGCAACTGGCCAACGCCGTATCGCGCGATGGTGAATTGCAAGAAGCGCTCACGGTTTTCAATCAGGATTTCAACCGCCTGATGCGCAAGGTGCTGTTTCTCTCCGAAACGATCCGCAGCATGGATTTCATCGGCGTGCTCGATACAGGCGGCAAGACCCTCTTTTCCACCGAAGGGTTGGAGGAGCACCCGCTGCCGGGTGACGCGGTCACCAAGGGGAACAAAACCGGTGGTCACCTGTTGTCGATTGCCATCGGTCAGCGCTGGGCCATGGTGGCTGTGGCGCCGATCACCATTCAACGCAAAACGGTCGGCCTGCTGCTGCTGGGACGCTGGATCCATCCGGATCTGGTGCGCCGTCCGAGAGAAAAACGGGGGGAGTGGGCGATCGCTCATCCCGATGGTTTTCTGGCCAGCACCATCGACGCCAACAACTGGCCAGCTCCGGATCCCGAACGCATCCGCGTCTGTCCGGACAGTTCCTCAGCCCAAACCCATGTGGTCAAAACCTCGGATCGCGGAGTGCTCTACGCGCCGCTCATTCTGGTCGGACGCAGTTTTTGTCTGATCCTGCCCGTGGATTTCTCGCCGATCCATCAGGCGTTGCGTGATCATGCCCTGCGTCTGGGCTGGTCCTCGCTAATCATCATTCTGATGATCGGCATTCTGGGCCTGGCCATGCATTTTTTGATTCTGCAACCCTTGAACCGGTTGCGTCACAAGGCCTTGATCCTGGTCGAGGTCTGCTCCACAAACGAGAAGTTGAGCACCCCTTCCCTCTCCCAGGCGCAAAAAGGGAACGAAATCCAGATCCTCGATCAGGCGTTCGAGACCGCCTCCACGGCGATCTACTCCTACATCGGCGAGTTGCATCACCAGAAAGAGCATTTCGAGGACATGGCCATCCGCGATCCGCTGACCGGTCTGGGGAACCGTCGCCTGTTCACCCAACTGGTGGAGAAATCCCTGGCGGTCTGTCAGCGCTATCAGCGCCGCATGGCCGTGATGTATCTGGATCTGGACCACTTCAAACCGATCAACGACACCCTGGGACACGACATCGGCGATCTGTTGCTCAAGGCCGTGGCCAGCCGTTTGAAGCAGGCGTTGCGTGATTCCGACGTGGTGTTTCGTCTTGGTGGGGATGAGTTCGCCGCTTTGCTGCCCGAGTGTGCCGAAGGCGAGTTGGCACGCCAACTGGGGGAACGTCTGATTCGCGACGTGGCCAAGCCCTATTTATTGAACGGCCATGAGTGCCGCATCGGTGTGAGCGTCGGGGTCTCCATCTTTCCGGATCATGCCGAGCAGCTGGATGTTCTATTGAAACATGCCGATGTGGCCTTGTATGCCGCCAAGGATGCGGGGCGCGGGGTGTGTCGGTTGTATGGGGATGCGTAGCAACGAATCGGAAGAGGTGATTGCCTCTTTGCCTCCGGGGTGATCCCGTGCTCGCAACGATTGCTCCGAATCCTCCTTGGTATGGAGCATCCCCACGACAGGACGCATCGACTCTTCATGCGGCATAACGCTTGAATTTTGGTGGCATTTCTGGTTTCAAAAGGCCATACTGTACTCCAGGATCCAAAAATCTCCTTGCCAGGGACCAACCGTCATGAAGTTCATCGATCCTCGCATTGATTTTGCCTTCAAAAAGATCTTTGGCAGCGAGGATGCCAAGGATATCCTGATCTCTTTTCTGGAAAGCCTGCTGGGTCTGGATGGCGACCGGCGCATCGCGGAGTTGACCATTCTGGATCCATTCCTGGCTCCGCGTCTCAAGGATCTCAAATCCTCCATCCTGGATGTCCACTGTAAGGATCACCGCGGCATCTCCTACATCGTGGAGATGCAGGTGGAGAAGGTCGCCGCCTTCTTGAAGCGGATCCAGTTCAACAGTGCCAAGGCTTATACCGGGCAGATCAATCGTGGGGAGGATTATCCACGCCTCAAACAGGTGATCGCCATCACCATCACGGATTTCATTCTGTTTGATGAGTTCGACCACTGCGTTTCCGTTCACGAATCCCGTGAGACGATCACCGGTCACTCTCATCTGACCGATATTGTTCACTATTTTATCGAATTGCCCAAATTCACCAAGGATCAGGATACGTGCGAAGGCATCTTTGATCAATGGCTGTACTTCATCAAATTTGCGGGTTCCATCGAGGATATTCCAGCCCGGATGAAGGATGCGCCGATCCGGCATGCGTTCGAGAAGGCACGCATCGCCAACATGACGGCAGATGAGTTGGAACTTTACGACAAGGCCGGAATCGCCATCGCTGACGCTCGTGGGCGTCTTGAACTGGCAAGAGAGGAAGGGTTGAAACGAGGACTGCAGCAAGGTTTGCAAAAAGGATGGCAGGAGGGTCGACAGGAAGGGCGACAGGAAGGGCGACAGGAAGGGCGACAGGAGGGACGACAGGAGGGACGACAGGAGGGTATGGCGGAAACACTACTCCAGCTTCTTGAAGCGCGTTTCGGTGTTGTACCGGAGTCGGTTTTTATCCAGGTTCGCTCCGCCAATCCGGAGGCGATGACGATCTGGATCGGGAAGATCTTCCAGGCAGACTCATTGCAAGCTGTTTTTCATACCTAAACCGCGGCTATTTTAGGATGCGTAGTTTTTCGAAAGCTGCGTGCAAGATGCGGGAGTCGTTTCCAAAAAACAAAAAGCGACTCCCGCGAAGGCGGCGTGCGGCGCATTTTTCCAGGAAGGGCGCGAAAAATGCTTCTTTATGAAGAGCGCGCTAAAGTCAAAACCCTGGGAGATGAATCACCCAGACCCTCTCTTATTTTTCACTCATAAAAACTACACATTCCAAGCTGGTTGCGGTTTAGCAAGGCTGCGTGCAGGATACGGGAGTCGTTTCCAAAACACAAAACCCTCAGAAGAGGAATCTTCCAGACCATCTCTTTTTTTGTTTGTAAAAACAACATATTCCAAGCCGGGTGCGGTTTAAGGGCTCTCCGATTTTTTCATCTTGAAACGATCGGGGGAGCAAATCCGACCCGGATCAACCGCGTCCACTCTCTCTGACCAGCTCATCGCCAAACGGCTCCAAGATCTCCACAAAGGCTGCCAGATGATGCGGATAGTGCTGTTTGACGAATTCGGCTTGGCGTTCCAACACCCATTTGGCGATCGCCAAACGCGACAACTCCGGACTGGCCTTGCCCAAGGCGCGCAGCGTCCGATCCAATGCCTGTGACAGCCGTGACAAGGCATCCACCCGCTCCAGTGGCTTAACCACCCCACTTTTGACCTCTGCCAACGCCTCCTTGTGCAAATCCAGATAATCTTCCAACAAGGCGCTCACCAACTGTTCACGCCGATTGCCCACCAGACAGCCGGCAGCGCGATCCAGCATCCGGTTGTCGTGAGCCTTCTCGGCCTCCCATGTCACACCTGCCAACCGATCCTGTTTCAGCCAGCGACGCGCTGTGCTCTCCGCAACGCCCTGTCGTCGTGCGGCCATGGCCAAATTTCCGCCATTTTCCTGATAAGCCGCGCGCATTCGTTCCCGTGGATCGATCCTGTATTGTTCGGCTTCCATCCGGATTTCCTTGGCCTTCCCTTTGTCAATCACGCCTTCCCATGGATCGGCGATCGGATGAGTGAATCTGTCAATTGATTGATGAGACTATATAAATTCTTTCAGGATTCAAGGTGAAACCATTCCTCACGGATCGTGGATTCCAAGAGTCCGGGGATTGGATGAGTTTTTTAACAATTTCCATGACCTTGCCGATTGCTTGTGCTATTCTGAAAAAGGCATTGATAATGGGTCTGGCTTGCGCGTCCCTTCCCCGAAAGTAACGGAATCTTGGCTTCTGTTTTGCATTCGGGTAAATGATCGCGACTTTCATCAAGATCGACTCGCAACATACAGTGATTCGGCACCACGGGGTGGAACGACTATGGCAACCAGTGAACACGGCAAGAAAATCGGCATCATGGGTGCCGGCAAGGATGGATGCGAAGTCCTGGAACTCTTTTCGCATAACAAGAGCGTCGAAGTCCTTTTCGTGGCCGATGCCGACTCAGCGGCCCCTGGTCTCGCCATGGCCAAGAAGCTGGGCATCAAAACCATGTCCAAACCAGAAGTTGCCCTCAAGAACTTTAAAACCGACTTGATCGTCGATTGCACCAGCTCACCGGATCTGCATCACATGCTCATCGATGCCGTGGGACAGAACGGCGTCATCCAGGCCCCGCTGTTGATGATGCTCTACAAGATCTTCAGCGAACAGCGCGGGCAGGCCAATCATCAGGTCTTCACCGACCTGGCCAGTGTTCGCCAGGAGATCGATCGCAACACCCGCGATGTCTCCAAAACCCTGCACGGCATCGAGAAGATCTCCAACGAACTCGAAGTGCTCGCCATCAACGCCGGCATTCAGGCATCGCGCGCCGGTGAGTTCGGCAAGGGGTTTGCGGTCGTGGCCGGCGAAGTCAAAAGCACGGCCCGCGTCGCCCGCGATCTGGCCGGTGATATCGACCGGGTTATCAGCGAGATCTCCTCCATGTCCAAACGGATCGATCAATCCTTGAAAAAGGTTCTGTGATCACTCGTTGGTTGTCGAAAAACTGGACCGGCGTTGCATGACGTTCGGTCCTTTTTTTGTCGGTGCGTGTATTGGGAATGACGCGCTGACCAATTGCCGATTCCATCCGACCTGTTCTTGAGGGCTTTTTCTCTCTGGCCCGGTGATTTCCGCACTTTTTGTCCTCATCCTTTGTATCGCCTGGGGGTTCGCTCTGATTTTCAACCTGGTGGGCCGACAGAGCTGATTTGACAGCCTGGCATGATTCGCTTTTACTGCACCGCACCCAGCTTGGAATGTGTAGTTTTTATTGGTGAAAAAAAAAGAGCGGGTCTGGGAGATGAATCTCCCAGACCCGCTCTTTTTTTTCACCAGTAAAAGCACATGCCAGGCCTGGTACGATTTGGCAACTCCCTCGGCGTTCCTTGACCCGCTTGATCCCCCTCCCCTCCTCAATGCACCCCGCGCTGATTCAAATAAAGCGCATACTGCTTGTCGGTCTTGAGAATGTGATGGGTCAACCACTGCTTCAAGAAACCCAACAACTCGAAGGTTGCGGCCAGATCCCCACCGCTGCATCGTTTGGAGAATTCGCCCAGCTGACGGATCAATTTCTGATGCTTGGCCTTGTGGTGATCCGATTCCGGATAACCGTGATGGGTGAAGAGACGCTCCTCGTGGCCGAAATGCTCCACCGTGTAATCGACCAGCTCCGGCAAGGCCTCATCGATCGCCTCCCGGGTCTTGCCCTCCTTGACCAGGGCGTGCACGTGGTTGACGATCCCCACCAGCCGCTGATGCTGGTCATCCATGGTTTTGACGTTGATTTTCAAGGCATTGCTCCAGACGAACAGCGGCTCGTTCTGATTCTTCCCCTCTTCGACCTGGAAATAGGTGATCACCCCCTGGAGCTTGTTGGCCTGCTCGGCAAAACTGTCGGCGGTCAGGGCGAGCCGGTCAGCAGCCTCGGCATTCATCTGGATGACGCTGTTCAACTCCTGCAACGCCTGATTGACCTGCTGGATCCCCAAACTCTGTTCGCGCGAGCTGTGGGTGATCTCGCCAACCATGTTAGCCGTTTTGATAATGTTGGGCACCAACTCCTGTAGCTGTTTGGCAGCCTCCTCAGCCACGGCCACGCTGGAAGATGAAATGTTATTGATTTCTGCCGCTGCATGCTGACTGCGTTCCGCCAGCTTGCGCACCTCGGAGGCGACCACCGCGAACCCCTTGCCGTGCTCACCGGCCCGAGCCGCCTCGATGGCGGCATTCAACGCCAACAGATTGGTCTGCCGGGCGATCTCCTCGATCACCGAAATCCGCTTGGCGATCTCCTTCATGGCGTTGGCCGCGCGCACCACGGTATCACCGCTCTGCTGGGCCACCGTGGCCGATTGACGGGCGATCTCCTCGGTCTCCTGGGCAGTCTCCACATTCTTGGCAATGGTGGCATTCATCTGCTCCATCGAAGCCGAGGTCTCCTCAATGGCCGCCGCCTGTTGGGTAGCCCCTTGCGAGACCTGCATGGAGCTCTCGCTGATCGCCTCGCTCTCCTTGACCACCTGATTGCCGATGGTGGTGATGGTCACCACGGTGTTGCGCAGGTTGGTGACCATCAACGCCACCGAGCCCATCACCCCTTCGAGACGACCAAATCCCGCGAAGCTGAGTGCCAGATCACCCCGCGCCACCCGATCGGTGATGCCAACCACCTGCAAAGGCTCGCCCCCCAGCTGACCCAGGATGATGCGTGCGAACAGGATGCTCAAGGCCAGGGTGACAATCAGCACCACGAGTGAAACCGATCCATAGAGCCACAGATCGACCTGTGCCCGTTGCGCCAGTTCGGTGGCATCGCGGGTGATGATGGCGGCGATGTGATCCTCGACCTCCTTGAGCAGATTGATCTTGGTGGTGATGGCCTCAAACCACCGGGGTGGCTCAATGCCGAATCCGCCTTCCGCAGCCTTTTCCATGGCCACGGCCCGCATGCGCTCGACTTCGGCGATGACGGGATTCTTGATCCGTTCCTGATGGAATTGTCGGATCGTCTCATCCGCCAACGTGGCAAACAGCCGATTGTGGGCAGCCTGTTCGGCGACGATGCCGACAAAGGCGCTGTAATCGCCGGGCGCAAAGCGATCCTTGGCAAAGGTACGGTTGAGGAGCGCCCGTTCCAAACCGCTCTTCTCCTTGGCGAGCAGGAAATTGACATAGGCGTTGGTGAGCGAGGCCATGTGCGCGTTGACCGCCTGGCGGGAGATGGCCATCACTTCGCCGAGCAGGGCCGCATTGCTGCGGGTGAAGAAGGAGACGGCCTCCTGGGCCTGGGGATCGAGGGCGTCAACGGATTTGCGCAGGGACTGGATATCGTTCAAGGGACGGGCGGTCTGGGCGATTTCTCGGGAGAGGGCATTCAACTCCGGGTTGGTGGAGAACGCTTCGATCAGGCCGGAGAGCCCCTTGACACGTTGATTCACCTTGTCGCGTTGTCCGACGAGTTCGTCCTTGAACTGTTTGCCTTCGCTGCCGATGAAGCCGGCGGTCAGGCCACGCTCCTTCTGGAGTTCGTGGACCAGATCGCTGATGGCGGTGGCCATCTCGGCCAGGCGCATCATCGAGACCGAGGCCTGCTGAGTGCGCCATTTCTCCCCCACCAGGGTGAAGCTGAACCAGATCACCGCCAGCAAGGGAACCACCAGGATGAGGGTGAATTTTTTCCGCAGGGAGAGTTGTTGCAATGAAATCATATCACAAGACTCACAATTCCAGGGCTCGTTGAACCGAAAATTTATTCGAGCGTATGTTATCTTGTAAATCTTGCAATGTCCATTGAAAATATCAGAATGGCGCTGCAATCACGCTCCATGATGGAATGCCGGGAGCGATCAATCCAGAACCCCGGATCACACATCTTTAATACCGAGGCAATTTTTAAGAAATGTCATGATTCGCAACGCCGTGTGCAAGATGCGAGCTTCGTTTCCAAAAGGCGGAAACGAAGCTCGCGAAGGCGGCGCGCGGCGCATTTTTCGCACAAACCGCGAAAAATGCTTCTTATAAAGAGCGCGCTAAAAGCTAAAGTCCCAAGGGCTTCGCCCCTGGACCCCACCAAAGGGATAATCCCCCTGGACCCCTACCAATGAAACCATGCACCCCATGATCATTGCAATTCAGAACGTCTCGAACTCATCATCACTCGGTCCCGATTTTCCCATCTGCAACGCCACCCCCCGATTGGCATGAACTGCGGGTGCCGGCAGGGCCTTTTTGCCACTCTGGCTGGCTGGCAATTTCGCGACTGGTACGACCGCTGACCGCTGGGCGGTGTGTCTGGCCTTGGGACGCGGGACGGCATGCTCCTGGCCGGTCTTGAAAAAGCTGATGGTCTCAGAGAGATGCAACGCCTGATTGTTCATCTCCTCGGCAGTTGCGGCCATCTCCTCGGAGGCACCGGCATTCTGCTGGATCACCTGGTCGAGCTGTCCGATCGCACCATTGATCTGACCCGCCCCCTCGCTCTGCTCCCTGGAGGAGGCCGCGATCTCCTGCACCAACTGCGCAGTCTTCTGAATATCCGGTACCAGCTTGCCAATGATCGCACCCGCCTGTTCGGCCACCAGGACGCTGGCTGAGGAGAGTTGACTGATCTCCCCGGCTGCCGTCTGGCTGCGCTCGGCCAATTTGCGCACTTCGGCGGCCACCACCGCAAATCCCTTGCCATGCTCGCCGGCGCGTGCCGCCTCAATGGCCGCGTTCAAGGCCAACAGATTGGTCTGACGGGCAATCTCCTCGATGATCGAAATCTTGGAAGCGATCTCCTTCATCGCGCCCACCGCCTTGGCCACCGCCTTGCCACCCTCGGAGGCGTCCCGGGCCGCAACGCGGGAGATCGTTTCCGTGGATTGGGCATTGTCGGTGTTCTGGGAGATGCTGCCACTCATCTCTTCCATGGCCGAGGAGGTCTCCTCGATGCTTGCCGCCTGCTCCGTGGCCCCCTGCGACAAGGTCTGGGCCGAGGAGGCCAACTGCTCGGCGCCCGTGGTGACACTGGCCGAAGCCTCACTGATCTTCTCGACCACCTCACGCAGCCTGGTTGCCATGGTATCAATGGCCCGCGACATGTCGCCCAACTCGTCCCGACGATTGGTGACGCAGCGGATCCCCAGGTCACCGTTGGACATGCGCACCATGTTGCCGATGCAACCGGTGATCGCCGAAACCAATCCCTTGGAGAGGAAATAGGCCATCAAGGCGCCAAGCAGAATCGCCAGCAGACTGCCGCCGAGAATCAGCTGTTCGGACGAATCGATCTCAGCATGCAGTTTCTTCTCTTGTCCATCGTGCACCTGATCCAGCAACTCATTCAAAGCCCGACGCGCGGCGATCATCTCCTGCTCCTGCCTGGCGCCATCGTCCAGTTGGGCACGCAACACCTCAAACCCCTTCTGATAGTCCGCCAGGGCCTGCAACACCCCCTTGCCGATGGCAACATCCTTCGGATCCTGGAACTCGGCGGTCATCGCCTCGGTGATCGTCCGACTCTTGGCCAGCTCATCCTGGACCCGCTTGACCTGCTTGGCATCGTTGCCATTGGAGATGATCACCTCCTTTTCACCCAGGCGCGCATCCAAGAACAATTTGGCCACCTCTCCCGCCAGGTTGATCTTTTTGATGCGCCCCTCCAGCTGCTCCAAAAACTCCCCATTGCCCGACCTGGCGCTCTTGCCCTGCTCGCGCAGCTTGTCGAACTGGCTCTCCTCGAGTTGGTCGATCGCCGTGATCAGACTCCGCGAGAGCTCCCGGATCTTTTGCAGCACCTCTTCACATGTTCTCCTTGTCAGCCGGATCCTTGAAATGGCGCTCGGCGGCCTCGGTCGCCAGCCGGTTGATCGTCTCCACCGCCTTGTCCACACTCTCCATGTGCTTTGGATTCCGATCGCCGACGAAGTTGCGTTCCGTGCGCAGGATGACGATCGATTGAGTCTCGATATCACCGATCATGGCGGAGTTGTTGACCCGTTTGACCACCGAAGAGAAGCCATTGGAACCGATGGCCGCCACCAGAATGGTCAACAGCAGCACCAGACCGAATCCCAGACCCAGTTTCGCGGACAGTTTCAAGTTGTTCATCGCACGCTCCTTGTCGATTTATATAATTGAAATTAAAATCAATTCCATCCGATTGCCGCCTGAACGCGGTTGGTATCCGGTGTGGTATCCTGCAAGGCGCGCCAAACCGCATTGAGCAGGATTTTTCCGGTGAAGGGTTTAAGCAGGGTATGGCGCACCCCCATCAAGCCCACCGTTTTGAGCAGGCTTAATCCAGTCAGGTATTGTCCGCCACCACTGATGGCCACAATCACCGGAGGCGGTCGCATGGCAAGGATGCGACAGATCAACTCCACCCCGTCCATGTCCGGCATGATGATGTCGGTGAGCACCAGATCCACACGGTTACTTTGCAACAACGCCAGACCGGTCAGACCATTTTCCGCAGTCAGCACCGCATAGCCTTGCTCCTCCAGCAGGCGGCGGTAAAGATTGAGCTGTTGAGCATCGTCTTCCACGCACAGAATGGTGGTCATGGATGGGTCTCCTTGAAATCAAAAGGGTTGCACCTCTCCCCTTGATCTTTCATCTCTCAAGACGCATGCCATCAAAACCATGACCGGGATGAATGGAATGATAGATTATAAATCAACAGGTTGTCTGAGGAGCGCCCGGATTGGGGGGTTTGGGGATGAGGCGATTCGTTGCAAGGTGAGACAAAATGTTGCACGCGGTGAGACGTGCCATGCAACGCTCAAACCGTTGCAGAGAGCCGATGCAGCAGGCTGACCAGATCCCGGTTCAACACCGGTTTGGGCAGAAAATCGAAAAAGCCGCCGGCTTGCAACTCGGCATGGGAAAAGGAGATTTGATGCCCGGAGGTGAGCACCACCGGAAGGTGCGGTGCCAGGGGCCGCAAAGCGCGCAACAACTGCTCGCCCGTGGCATCCGGCATGGTGCGATCGGTGATCACCAGCTGAAAGCGATCCGGATCGTCACTTATCCGTTTCAAGGCCTCGCCAGCACTCGTGGCCACCACCGGATGACAACCGAGCATCTCCAAATGACCGGCCAGCACCTGCACGAGTTGCGGTTCGTCATCGACCACCAGCACATTCAGGCTGGCAACGCTCTCATCCTGGTGCCGCACCCCCTTCCGATGCTCCTTGTGGAGTTGATCCAAGGGAAGATAGACCTCAAAGGTCGAGCCAACCCCGACCCGGCTTTCCAGCAGAATGCGACCTTGCAGCGCTGTCACATGGCCATGCACCACCGAGAGTCCCAATCCGGTCCCTTCGCCCACCTCCTTGGTGGTGAAGAAGGGGTCGAAGATGCGTGACAGATGTTCCGGCGGAATACCGGCCCCGTTGTCGGCAACCCGGATCACGGCATAGCTGCCCGCAGGGACGCTCAAACCGACGATGCCCTCCGGGGTGACGGTCACCGCCTCCAGCGTGACGCTCAACTCACCGCCCATGGGCATGGCCTGGACCGCGTTGGTGCAAAGATTCATCAGAATCTGATGGATCTGGGTCGGATTGCCGATGATGCCAAGCTCCTGCTCCGACAGTTGCGCGCTCAATTTCACATTGGCCGGGATCACCGCGCGCAGGAAACGCAACGCCTCCTTCACCAGCGGCACCAGCGTGATGCTCCCCTCGCGCATGTCGGTCTGCCGGCTGAAGGCCAACAGTTGGGCGATCAGATCGCGCGCCCGCAGACTGGCGGTGAGCACCTCCTCCAGATCCCGATGCTGCTGCCCATCGGCGGGCAGTTTCTTTAGAACCAGTTCGGAGTAGCCGATGATCACCCCGAGAATGTTGTTGAAATCGTGGGCGATTCCTCCGGCCAGGGTGCCGATCGCCTCCATCTTCTGCGACTGGCGCAACTGGGTTTCCAACCGCTCCTGCAAGGTGATGTCCCGATAGACCGCCACATAGTTGCTCACCAGCCCCTCGCGATCCTTGACCGGTGAGATCACCGCCGCAGCCTTGAAAAGCGATCCATCCTTTCTTGAGTTGTTGAATACCCCTTGCCAGGTGCGGCCCTGTTCCAGCGCCAGCCACATCTCGCTGATCAGCCCTGGTGCGGTTTGTCCGGAACGCACGATGCGGATGTTCTGACCCAGGGCATCGCTTTCCGAAAAACCGGTCCCCTTCAAAAAGGCCGGATTGACGTATTCGATCTCCCCTTGCAGATCGGTGATCAACACCATCTCCTCGATCTGCTCGACAGCGGCCATCAACCGGTTGGCGGTGCGGGTCTGGCGCAGCAGACCGATTCCCAGGGAGACGTTGTTGGCCAGATCGCTTAAAAAACCGATTTCCGATGCGTCGAAAGCATCGGTCTCTGCGGCATAGATGCTCAAGGCGCCGATGGTGCCCTGATTGGCGAACAGCGGCAGGGCGATCGAAGAGCCGAATCCCCTGGCCATGGCCTGCTGTCGCCAAGGCTGATAAACCGGATCCTCTGGGATGTTGCGTGCCAACGCCGGTTTTCCGGTACGGATCGCGCTTCCCGTTGGGCCGCGTCCCCGTTCCGAATCGCTCCAGGTGATGGAGAGCGTCTCCAGATACCCGGCTTCGCAACCAAACTGGGCAACCGGGATGACCGATTGTTGGGCATCGTGTTCCGCCAGGCCCACCCAGGCGAGCCGGTATCCCGCCTGCTCCACCACCAGCTGACACAGTTTGTTCAAGAAACGCTTCTCGTCCCCCGCCTCCAGCAACGCCTGACTGGCCATGCTCAGCGCCTTGAGCGCGCGGTTCATGCGCAGGAACTCCTGCTCCCTGCTTTTGCTTTCGGTGATATCCTGAAACGTGCCGGTCAGGTATGCGCCGGACAACTGCCCAATTTTCGTATTCGATACACTCTCTCCATGGATGCATTGGGCCAGGATCATCACCGTCTGCCCATCGGCCCGCAGCAGGCGGAACTCACCGCTCGCCTCCTCCTTCCAATCACGTACCCGGTCGAGCAGCGCCCGGAATCGGCTCCGCTCCTCCGGGTGGATCCGATCGAGCAGCCAGGCACCGGGCAGCACCGTCACCCCCTCGGGCAGACCGAGAATCCGGACCAATCCCGCAGAGATCTCCCAATCGTTGCCATTCAAATGCCAGCGCCAGCTGCCCAGCCGTGCGATTTCCTGGGCCTCGTCGAGCGCCTGCCGGCTCTGTCGCAGATGCTCCAAGGCGTTCTGATGCGCCTGGATCACCCCTTCACCGATGTGCGAAAAGAAGATCCCGCCCACCAGGATCAGGATCGCCGAAGCCAGGGTCGCCAGAAACACGGCGCGATACATGGGCAGGCGCAGCTCTGCCAGGTCCACCTTGACCACCACGCCCATGTTCACTTCGGGAATCGGCTCAAAAGCGGCCTGCACCGGCACGCCCCGATAATCCGGGGCAACGATCACCCCGGACTCGCCACTCAAGGCGCGGCGCATCGGTTCGGCCAGATCCCGTTTTGACCAGGACACCGGTTTGGGCAGATTGGAATCGCCATGGCGCTGGCGGAACAGGAAGATGATCTCCTCGCCGTGCTTCTCGGCGAACACGATCTCGCCGCTTTTGCCCAGCCCTTCGTACCACCCCTCATGCGCGTTGGCCAGAAAACGGGCCAACCGTTCCGTCAGATCCTCCTCCGGGTGAATCTCCGCCTGCTCCCAGTGATAGAAGGTCTGCACCAGACGCGCCTGACTCTTGGCCAGCGCGGAAAGGCGTTCCAGATCGTGATCGAGATGGGCATCGTGCATGCTTTTCATGCTCACCCCGGCCACGACCAGCGCGAGAATGACCATGATGACCAGCAGCAAAATGAAACGGGAGCGCGGCGTGGTGAACATAGTCTAAAACTCCGGACGCTCCATCAGCCCCAATTGACGCATCTTGCGAAACAGAGTGGCGCGGCTGATCCCCAACCGCCTGGCCGCCTGATCGCGCCGCCAGTTGCAGGCACTCAAGGCGGCAAGAATCACCGTCGACTCGCCCTCCCGGGAACGTTTGGCCATGGCGCCGGGCGGAATGACCGGCGCCGCACGCAGCGGATCGCGCAGTTCGTTCGGCAGATGCTCGGGTTCGATCCACTCGCCGCGACAGACGACAAAGGCATGCTCGATGGCGTGCTCCAGCTCACGGATGTTGCCCGGCCAGGCGTAGTCGAGCAGCAGAATGGTGGCAGCCGGGCTGAATCCCTGGATGGCACGCCCGAAACGGCGATTGAAATGGGCCACAAAGTGCTCGATGAGCAGAGGGATGTCCGCACCACGACTGCGCAATGGCGGCAGATCGATCTCCACCACCTTGAGCCGGTAGTAGAGATCCTCGCGAAAGCGTCCCTCCGCCACCTTGACGCGCAGATCCTGATGGGTGGCGGCAATGATACGCACATCCACGGTAATCGATCGGTTCTCGCCGACCCGTTCGATCTGCTTGTGCTGCAGAACCCGTAACAGGCGCAGCTGCATGGCCATGGAGATGTCACCGATCTCGTCCAAAAACAGCGTGCCGCCGTCCGCCTCCTGAAAGCGACCGACCCGATCCTTCACCGCGCCGGTGAAAGCACCGCGCACATGGCCGAACAGCTCGCTCTCCAACAGGGTCTCCGACAGGGCCACGCAGTTGACCTTCACCATGGGGTGATTGCGACGTTGCCCCTGGTTGTGGATCGCCTCGGCCACCAACTCCTTGCCAGTGCCCGATTCGCCACAAATCAACACCGTGGTCTCCAGATCGGCCAGATTCTCCACCAGCCGATAGATCGCCCGCATGGTCGAGGACTCCCCCACCAGGCGATGAAAACGCTGATGCTCGGCCAGACGCGCCTCCAGATCGACCAGCGGGGTTTCGTCATGCACGGCCAGCACCACACCCAACCGCTGCTGTGACGAACCTTGCATCGGGGTTGCGGTCACACTCACCACTCGACCCGCGCGACCCGCACCGGAACAGGGCAAACGTTTGCCGGTCACCTTGCGGCCCTGCTCCAGGGCTTCACCGGCCAACCGCCGACAGACCCCGGAACAACCGTTCTCCAACTCATTCAGGGAGCGCCCCACATCCCGGCCATCGATGCCGCACAAACGGACGGCCAATTGATTGCAGGCCACGATCCTCAATTGGGGATCCACGGTGATCAGACCATCCTCGACGCTCTCGAACACCGCCTCCAGATGGTGATGCAACCGGCGCTCCTCATCGCGCAGGGCCTTGGTGTTCAACGCCAGGCTGGTGGCACGCAGCAACGCCTCGGCGAGCACCGGCTTGACCAGATAGTCAAACGCTCCATGACGCAACGCCTGTTGCGCGCTCTCGAGCGATGGATAACCGGTCATCAGGATCACCAGAGGATCGCCGACAAAATCGCTGCGCTCGTTCAAGATCTCCAGACCCGAGCGACCCGGCAGACGGATGTCACACAAGACCAGATCGAACGGCTCCTGACGCAACAGCATCAAGCCACGGGGGAGATCTGCGGCGACACGCACCCGATAACCCTCCTCCTCAAGGTGACGGGCCAGCACCTGCCGTACGCCCGATTCATCCTCGATGATCAGAATATCTCCCTGGAAAGGCATGTTTGAAATCAATCCTCTTCATCCATGAAAGGTTTGCTGTATCTTTTATTCTAACAGTACCTATTGATTAAATCAATACAAACCGACATTCACCGGATGTGTTTCCTTGTAAATATTATTATCATGATCGTGGCTGGATGCGAAAAGAACGCGGGGGGTCAAGATCTGAAAAAAAGGGTAGTGGGGCAACAAAGCTGATTTGACAGCCTGATCCGCAAGGCTGTGTGCAAACTGCCTGCTTCGTTTCCGCTTTTTGGAAACGAAGCTCACATCTTGCACGCAGCCTTGCAAAAAACTACCCATCCCAAAGCAGGGGCGGTTTACCAGTAAATCCAAGCTGGTAGCGGTTTAATGATGAGCAAAAATATCCTCTTCTTCCCAACCGGCCAGATCGAGGGCCGCGCGTTGGGGAAGGAAACGCATGCAGGCCAGGGCCAACTCCAGGCGTCCCTCGCGCTGCAACAACATCTCCAACCGCTCCTTGATCGCCACCAGATGGATCACATCCGCCGATGCATACGCGATCTGCTTGTCAGTGAGGGTTTCGGCTGCCCAATCCGAGGATTGCTGCTCCTTGTCGAGTTCGATGCCGAGCAGTTCGGCGACCACATCTTTCAAGCCGTGACGATCGGTGAAGGTACGGGTGAGACGCGAGGCGATCTTGGTGCAAAAGACCGGTTGCAGATCGATCCCCAGCCAATGTTTGATCGCAGCAGTGTCGAATCGGGCGAAATGGGCGATCTTCAAAACCTTGTCCGACTCCAACACCTCTTTCAAACGCGGCGCCTGAAAGCCGCGCGTTTGCACCAGGGTGATCTCGCCGGCCTCGTTGCACATCTGCACCAGACAGAGACGATCCCGCCTGGTTTTCAATCCCATGGTTTCGGTATCGAGGGCCAAATAGCGGCTCTCCAGATAGCGGCGTTGACGATCGGGATCCAGATCATCGAGCAGCACAACCGCTTGACCGGAAGGTTGGGTGATCATGATTTTTAAGCCCCACCACAAATAAAAGTTGGAGTTGGTATCGTCTAGCATCGATACTATGGTAGAATAGCGCAAGCAGTTCGGCAAAATCCATGGTTACAAGTAAAATTCGCAATTCGAGCAAAATGGGGACGATCGATGGCGGAACGGGATATTTACACGCAAGAGCAGTTGGACAGGATTCGCGCCACCTTGGTGGATGCCTTGGGAGACAAAGCCAATCAGGCCCTGGATAACCTGTCCTCCCGTTTTGTTCCAGCTCCGGAATCTGCGGATGAACCACAGAAGGGGAGCGGCGCGCGCAAGGGCGGCTCTTCCTCCGGCACCTCTCAGGATCACCACGAGGAGAAGAAAGTCCATGTGGATGTGGAGGGGGTGATTCAGGAGGGCAAGCTCAAGAAGATGATCGACGTGCTCGGCAAGCTCCAGGACGATCCGACTCAAGTGCGCACCATGATTGCCGAGATCCTGCGCCATCCGGAGGTCAAGGCCTTTCACATGGTGGATGCCATGTCGAGGGTATCCGGGGAGATCGAACTGGTCAACGCGCTGGCGCACGGCATCGTGTCGAACAAGGGGGTCAATCCGCTGATCGACGGGTTGCGGCATGCCACGATCAGTCCGGAAGCGATGAAATCACTGGCCATGGGGATCGCGGAACAGGGGACCATCAACCATGTGATCCGCGCCATTGCCACCGCGCCGCCGAACCAGCCCGAAGCGGAGATCATCTGGGCCATGGAGGTGATGGGACGCGGTACCATGGAACAGATGCTCGAGTCGATCAAACTGATGGCCAACGAGTCACCGGGCACGACGATTCTGGCCACCGGCATCGTCAATCGCAAGGAGATCGCCATTGAACCGCTGGTGCGTTCGCTGACCGCGACCAAGGGGAATGCCAAGGCCACGGCGATTCTGGCGGTTGCCTTGACCAGGCTGGCCGATACCACTGGTCTGGTGACGCTGTTGGAGAAATATGTCACCGACGACACCGACGCGGGCGAAATTCTCACCGCCAAGCTGGTACAACGCAGTCTGGAGGAGAAAGACAAAACCCGTCCGAAGGTGATGGCCAGGGCGGCAAAGTTGATGCGTGCCGACTCCATGGCCGGCAAGATCCTCGCGATGGGGTTGGTGCAGGAGGGCGACCCGCTCCAACTGGAGGCGGCTTTTCAGCGGATGAATCACATCTCCGGCAAACAGATGCTCGCTTGCGGCATTGCCAAGAAGCTCGGCGGGATGAAGGCGATCCGGATGTTGGGTGGCGATTATTTCAAGCTCTCCAAGATGCAGGCGGTATCGGATGCGGCCATGCGCGAGGCCAGGCAGCGTTACGAGTGGATCATTTACACGTTGCTGGGTGAGGTGCCGGCGTCGCAGAAGCCGACGATGTCGGCGCGTGAGGCGTTGGCCAAGGGATTGTGAGGGAGGGAGTTGTGAGACGGGGGTTCACGCCTTTTCTGACAGGGTCCGGTGATCGGAGCTCTTCGGATCCCTGTAGTTGTAACCTTGCATGATGGGGGGAGAACCCCCTCACCCACCACCCGTGGAACTCAAAAAAGCGAAAGTTCCACGGTAAAATCCTGAATCACTGGATTTCCACACTTCCATCCACCAAACCCATCCAGATCACCTTCCGGAGTCGTCACGCATGTCACTGGAACCCTTCATTCGTCGCGCACTGGACGCCCGCCAGGCCCGCCAGGAGTCACCGATTCTGCTCATGTCCCATCTGGTGCTCGGTCATCCCTCCCTGGCAGAAAACCGTCGCGTCATTGCGACCATGGCCAACGCGGGTGTGGAGTTGATGGAGCTGCAAATCCCCTTTTCCGAACCGATCGCCGATGGTCCGGTGATCGCCCAGGCCAATCAAAGCGCGCTCGACGGAGGCTTTCGCGTGATCGATGGCTTGAGCTTTGCCGCAGAGTGCGTACAGCGTCACCCGAAGGTGGCCTTTCTGATCATGACCTATGGCAATATTCTCATGGCATACGGGGTGGAGCGGTTCATTCGCGCAGCGGCTGCGATGGGAATCCGGGGGTTGATCATACCCGATTGGCCACCCCAGGAGGCGGATGAGCCGATGCGGATCTGCGAATCGATCGGGATCGACTGGGTGCAGCTGTTCACGCCCACCTCCTCCGACGAGCGCTTGGCCTACATCGGCGGATTGGCGAGCGGCTTTTGTTATTGCGTGGCCGACGCACCACGAGCGTGCCGTTGGCCGTGGGATTCGGGGTTGGCACCCCGCAGGATGTGGCGGCATTGACCGGTCAGGCGGAGATTGCAGTGGTCGGCACAGCGGCCTTGCGAATTCATGCGGAACAGGGGATCGAGGCAGTGGGTGCGTTCTTTCGCGGCTTGCGGTGGTCAAGCGACTCGAAAAATTGACCTTCTGGCAACATTGAAGAATGGACCCCCTCTCCCTGTCACACCGGTTGACGGGTGGTCGCCAATATACCGGGTTTTCAACAGACCAGTAGTGTTTGGCACTGGGCTTCGACTATTCTTGGCTATTTGGAAGTCGATACTAAAGCGCGCTAAAGTCAAAAACAAAGTCCCAAGGGCTTCGCCCTTGGATCCCACCAGGGGGATAATCCCCCTGGACCCCTATTAATGGAACTACGCATCCCGTGATGGTTGCGGTTTAGCGAACTAATATTTGAATAACGCACGCTCAGAACAAACCCCCAAAGATATTATAAAACAATCTAAAGATTGCTATCTGACAGCAGATGCGCGATGTTAAATCATGATAGTATGCGCTCACAATAGACCGGAATAGTCGGAGCCCAGTGCCTCACTGAATGGATGCTCTGTTTCCTGGTATCAGCATGAAACACTGAATCCGCATGGGTATGTGGTTTTTTCACCACATCCATCAAGCAATCGCTGTAAGCCCCTTCTTTGCAACCAGTGACAGCAGTTTCAGAGCTGGACCAGCAGGTCTCTTGATGCCACGTTCCCATTGACTCACTGAATCTTTTGATACATTCAGATAATTTGCAAAAATGGATTGACTGACATGGGATTCTTCACGCAACTGACGAATCTCTTCTGGAGAGAACTCTTGAACAGGAGTCAAGCACGTCTCATCGAATTCACGCATGGTCTGCTTGTCAACGACACCAGCTTCAAACAGTCCTGATACCGTCTGATGAATAGCCTCCATTGCTTCACTTTTATAATGTAGACGTTTGCCCATGACATTCCACCTCCCAGATTTCAACATTAAGCGCCTGATTCAGTTCCAATTCTGTTTTTGAAAA
This sequence comes from Magnetococcus sp. YQC-9, assembly GCA_039908105.1. Taxonomy (GTDB): domain Bacteria; phylum Pseudomonadota; class Magnetococcia; order Magnetococcales; family Magnetaquicoccaceae; genus Magnetaquiglobus. Next base: position 2,658 of record JAMOBI010000046.1, on the reverse strand, counting down.
CATCAGGTCAGCAAGTTTCTTGAATGCTATTTCTTCAGAATTCTTGATATTTTCCATCTCACTCTTCGAGAATCCATACACAAAGAAAGCCCGGTCACCTCTTCGGTACAGGATGACGCTTCTGTAGCCACCCGACTTTCCAGCACCCTCCCTGGCGATACGCTGCTTAATCACTCCACCACCATAATCCGCATCAACGTGTCCGGTTTCAGCTTCACGTACCGCTGCACACAGGAGAGCATCACTGATACGCTCTTTTCTTGCAAATCTTGCAAACCATCGGTTCTTGAATATCCTCATCATCCATCATTCCCCGTTGTAGTGGCTGTGGACTAATATACAGAACTCTGTTCTATGGTTCAAGAGAAGGTTGCACGGAGAAGGTGTTCCTGATTTAATAGGAATGGAGTGAGGAAAGGCACTGGGCTTCGACTATTCTTGGCTATTTGAAAGTCGATACTAGCGAACTAATATTTGAATAACGCACGCTCAGAATAAACCTCAAAGATATTATAAAACAATCTAAAGATTGCTATCTGACAGCAGATGCGCGATGTTAAATCATGATAGTATGCGCTCACAATAGACCGGAATAGTCGGAGCCCAGTGCCAGGGGATCCCGATTTCGCGGGCCGGTGGAATGACCCTCAGACAGATCGAGGGTATTCACCCTGAAAGGGTCCAATTGATTGCTATTTGATTGCTGGACAAAAACAGCCCAGTTCAGGCGCGCATCTAACTGATTGATTTTATTGGTACGCGGTATTGGATTCGAACCAACGACCTTTGGCTTCGGAGGCCAACGCTCTATCCAGCTGAGCTAACAATATCAACTATTTATGCCACCGTCACCCGTTGCAAACGTGACTGAATATAACTAAAAACAACCAATATAACCAGGCGAATGTCACGTTCTGGTCACGGTCACCTACGAACCTTGTTTTGCATCTCTACTTGAAATCTACATCTTTACTGTTCAAATCAATTTATATTAGCATATGGTTGCTTGCATAAATTGAAGAACGGGCTATCGAATGACACAGCAGAACCGCAACTCTGTTTTAAATTTTTTCCTCTCTCATCACCATTAAATCAGGAACACCTCATCCGTGCAACCTTCTCTTGAACCATAGAACAGAGTTCTGTATATTAGTCCACAGCCACTACAACGAGGAATGATGGATGATGAGGATATTCAAGAACCGATGGTTTGCAAGATTTGCAAGAAAAGAGCGTATCAGTGATGCTCTCCTGTGTGCAGCGGTACGTGAAGCTGAAGCCGGACACGTGGATGCGGATTATGGTGGTGGAGTGATTAAGCAGCGTATCGCCAGGGAGGGTGCTGGAAAGTCGGGTGGCTACAGAAGCGTCATCCTGTACCGAAGAGGTGACCGGGCTTTCTTTGTTTATGGTTTTCCAAAGAGTGAACTGGAAAACATTAAGAATTCTGAAGCAATATCATTCAAGTCCATGGCTGACTTTGTGTTTTCCTTGTCCGAAACAGCTTTGGCCAGATTTGTTGAAATGGGTACCTATCAAGAGGTAAAATGCCATGAAGAAACGTCTCTTCTATAAAAGTGAAGCAATGGAAGCGATTCATCAAACCATGTCCGAGATGTATGAAGCTGGAGCGGTTGACAAACAAACTATGCGACGGTTTGATGAATCCTGTCTGACAGAGGTTCAGGATTTTTCTCCAGAAGAAATCCGCCAGTTACGTGAAGAATCCCATGTCAGCCAATCCATTTTTGCAAATTATCTGAATGTGTCAAAAGATTCAGTGAGTCAATGGGAGCGTGGCATCAAGAGACCTGCTGGTCCAGCTCTGAAATTGCTGTCACTGGTGGCAAAGAAGGGGCTTGAAGCGATTGCTTGATGGATGTGGTGAAAAAACCACATACCCATGCGGATTCATTGCTTCCCGCTGATATCAGGAAACAGTGCATTCAGTGATGCTGGTGACACAATATTTTCCAAAATACTATTAAGAAAATTACCAAAATATGTCTAAATGGTAAATATAAGAGGGAATATTCCTATATCATTCACTTAAGATGTTTAAGCTTAGGATGGTGGTAAACCTTGAGCAATTGAGCGTTTGGCCGCTTCAGCGAGCCACCCGGAACGGGTCATATGTAGAGAGGATGCAACATGGTCGATGGTATTGAGAAGACCTTTGGGAATGGTGATGTTGATTCTTGTGCTTTGGTGCTGCTCTCTCACATCATCAACTTCAACGACCGCCCACATCCATCCATGGTACTCCGGATTTTCCGTGTGAACCTCAATGGGTTGCTTTTCAGGGATTCCCATCCCTTCTTCCAGTAAACATACCAGATGGCCCGTGATAGCCTCTCTGGCGTTGATAAGTGCTTCTTCCAGGGTATCCCCGGCGGAGAAGCATCCAGGAAGGTCTGGAACCACAACGCCAAAGGCGTGGTCCGTGTCACCAGATTCAATGGCAATCGGATACAACAGCTTGGAAACATATAAATTTTTCATTTTATCCCAGCCTGCTTCAAGATGGCATTCAATGTTTCAATTTTGATGTCTCCATTTTATTATATAAATTGATATAGCACAAAATTTATGGCTGAAATGAAAAATGATGCTTGTGGTAAATTTACTACAAACCCAACAGGTTTTGATGATATCATG
>JAMOBI010000045.1:0-20143 GCA_039908105.1 Magnetococcus sp. YQC-9 | reverse complement strand
ACGACCAGTGAGTCGTTCAGGAGGATCATTGAGCGGGAGAAGGTGGTGGTACAGAGGGAGGGACAGATATCAAGCAACAGGGAGACGGATTCTGAGTGGCCCGGTTAAAAAAGCAGAACACAAACCTGGCCCCTATCCCTACTATCTGCTTTCCCAAACTCTCACCTCCCTCCGTGACACCCTCCTCCCCCGTCTCATCTCCGGTCAACTGCGGCTGCCCGAGGTGACGGGGCTGACCGGGGAGCATGGGAGATGAGCCGGCGCGCCGATTTGGATAAATATTTCCGCTTTCCTATGCATGTCACGGACGATATGTATAAAAAACGCTATTTTCTATACATATCGTCCGCGCTGACGATGTAAAAATGTCATCATGCCGCCGGTTTGAATAGGTTATTCCAGGTTTTTTTTCTTCCTGCTTTTACTTCCGCCAGCATGGATGCTGCGCTATCGGCTTGAATGCGTCAATACAAATACCCACCAGACCAGCACGAAGCCGCTGTAGCGTTGGTGCTGCAACAAGCCGAGGCAATCGGTGAGGAGTGGAATGATCCCAGATCCGGCAGTTGCGGCCCCATGACAGCGGGTCAACCGTCGTAGCCGGTCACCTGCTTGATGGTCTCAAGCCGGTTCAACAACAGTTTGACCGCCTGCTGTTGAATTTTGACCATGATCTCCGCCGGCAATTCGGAGTAGTGTTTCTCTTCCAGCTGAAACACCAGCGACTCCTCCAAGGCGATGACACTGGTGGAGCGTACCTGCCGGGAGACGAACTCGATCTCGCCGAAGATCGTGCCGGGTTCCAGGGTGGCCAGGATCTGATCCGGGGTGAAACGCCGCGCCACCTTGACCAAACCGGTGATCAACACGAACATGGTGCGATCGACGTTCCCCTCGCGGATGATCGTCTCACCCGCCTTGCAGATCTTGAACTGGCCGTTATGATAGATGTGTGTCATCTCGGCCTCGGTGAACTCGCGGAAAAAATCGATTGCCGCAAGATTCTTTTTCAAGGATTGCAACGCGTCCAACGCCTCCATTGTCCACCACCCCCGAATTGAGCCAAAAAAGGAATCGCCCTTGGAAACCGATTGGATCGCCCTGCCAAAGGAACGCCGCGCCATTCACCGTCCGACCGGATTGATCCTGGAATTCAAGGCCAATACCGATGGATCCGGAAGTATGCGCGTCGACTCGCCCAATCCGCAAGTGTTGCCGGAGGCGCTCTTGGCCGATGCCGAAGCGTTGGTCAGGGAGGGGTGGCTGGCTTACGCCGGGGCCTCGGAGCAGGCGCTGGCTGCGGAGTGGGCCGCAGAGCAAGAAGCGTCACCTTGATCGGATGGTTCTAAACCGCACCTGTTTGCGAAAAACTACGCATCCCAAAATGGGTGCGGTTTAAGTCAAAATCTAAAGTCAAAACCCTGGGAGAGGAATCCCCCAGACCCTCTCTTTTTTTTTCACTGATAAAAACTACACATTCCAAGCTGGGTGCGGTTTATCACTCCGGCTTGACATAGGCCGGACAGGGCACCTGGGTCACCGGCATATCGGGATGATCGAGCCGCATGGCCGTGAGTTTTCCGCCGTAAACGCAACCGGAATCCAACCCCTTGAAACGCCGGTTGAGACTCAACCCCGCAATCGCCCAGTGACCATAAATGATCCGCTCCTCCCCTGGCCAGCTCATCAAATCATACCAGGGTCGATACGGCGAGTCCGGCTCCAGCTTGAAGGCCGCCCCGCCCGAGGCACCGGGGATCCCCCACACCACCCGTCCATCCGGTTGACAGATGCGAATCCGGGTCATCACCGCCATGGCGAAATGGAGACGGGCAACCTCATCGGAGGTGTCGGGTTCGCTGACAGGCAGATCGGCAGGATACTGTTTTAAAAATGGGATCAAACGCGCATCATCGCCAAGGATGGCACTCAATTGCCCGGCATAGTTCATGGCCTGCTCCAGGCTCCAGCCAGCATAAAAGCCGGCATGCACCATGCGGAGGTTCAAATCGGGCTCGTGATGCACAAAGGGGAGTTGACGCAACCAGCAAAGGATCTCGTCGCGTTCCGGGCAGGAGGAGAGGAATCCGAGATGCTTCTGGAATCCCTTCTCGGACAGACCGCTCAAGCCGTTGATGGCCCGGAGTTCATGATTGCCCATCAGGGTGATGGCCCGCTCCCCCAAATCGCGGACAAAGCGCAAGGTGCCGAGCGTATCCGGACCGCGACTGATGATGTCGCCAACGAACAACAATCGATCCTGGCACGGAAGGAAACCGATCGCCTCAAGCAGCGTTCTCAACTGCGGCAGACAGCCGTGCAGATCGCCAATGGCATAAATGGCCATGCCACCACCCGTATTTCAACGATCCGTCACGTAAACATCTCCGGGCCACCCCACAACGAAAACGGGGTGTGCACCAGATTGGCATTGAAAAAGCGCGCATCGGTGGAAACCTCGCGTCCGATCCAGTCAGGCAACTCGACCAGCTGGTTTTCGTTGGTCAGTTCCACCTCGGCCATGATCAACCCGGAATTGGCCCCGCGAAACTCATCCACCTCCCAGACCAGATCACCGATCGGAATGCGATACCGGGTCTTTTCGATCCAGGGACGCTCGCAGAGATTATCCAGGATCGACTGCGCCTCGGCTTTGGGGATCGGATACTCGAACTCCAACCGGGAGAACCCCTCGGAGATCCCCTTCAAGGTCAAGGTGGCCATCTCCCCGGCGATGCGTACCCGCACCACCCGCTCCTTGACCGTGGAGAGAAATCCCTGCTGAAATTCCACCCCCTCACCCAGGCCACGCCAGCCGTCATTCTTGACCAGAAAACGGCGTTCGATCTCCTTGCCCATTGTCGCAATCCCTTTATTCTAAATCGCACCCAGTTTGGGATGTGTCGTTTTTACTGGTAAAAAAAAGAGAGGGTCTGGGAGATTCATCTCCCAGGGTTTTGACTTTAGCCTTTGACTTTAGCGCGCTCTTCAAAAGAAGCATTTTTCGCGATCTTTGCGAAAAATGCGCCGCGCGCGGCCTTCGCGGGAGTCGTTTCCGTTTTTTGGAAACGACTCCCGCATCTTGCACGAAGCCTTGCAAAAAACCATGCATCCCAAAATGGGTGCGGTTCAAATCTCTCAAGCGAGCAGATCTTCGCTCCACTCATCGTCCATCCCCACCACCGGATCATCCCCGCGCAGCACCGAGGCAAACGCCAACATCGCCTTGCGGGCCGAACCGATCGGGTAATAACAGGCATCCCAGTTGTCGTTGCCCTCGCCGTCGTGGATGGCGATCACATGGTCGAACTTCCACGCCTCGCGCATGTCGGTGAGCGCACTGGCACACCGTTTTTCGATCTCCTCCAGATCGCGCAACGACAGATGCATTTTTTGCCGCGCTGCCCGATGCAACAACTTTCGCCGCTGCACCTCGGAGACGAACTTGTTCAGATCGACCCCCAATGGCAGGGATTTCAGATAGAGAATTTCATCCCGGGAGAGCGGCGACAAAAACACCGACACCGCCGGATATTGATCCAGCAGCCCCACCTCGCGCAGACGGGCCGGAAGAAAGGGATTGCCCTCGAAGAACGGCGTCTGGCCGGCATCGAAGATCCGCTGGATCTGCGCGATCTCCAACCCCTGCAACTCGCCGCGCACGTCGGCAACGATGTAACCATCCTTGCCGCGCAACGCCTCGATCTCGCCGCGCGGACGGAAATAACAATCAACCCCCTCCTCCTCACCCGGTCGCGGGGGTCGATCGTTGAAAAGCACCAACTGCTTGAAACGGGCCATCAGCTCCGGATAGAACATCCGCATGCCGCGGATCAAAGGCCCCTTGCCGACACACGACGGCCCGGCGAGCAAGACGATACGCTGCATAGTCTTCACGGAACTCCTTTTCAAATCAAATCCACAGACAGCCGGTCAGGAAACTCCGATCGGATTCCCACCGCATGGCCGGTCAAAAGCCTCCGACCGGATTCAACCTCTCCCAACCGGTCAAAAACCGCCGACCGGATTTAAACGGCTGAAAACCCGGTCGATGGCGTCAGACCGGCTCAAACCGCACGCACTACAGTTTCAGTTCGCGCTTGAAGATCGCTTTGTGGATATCGCCCAGACTGACGATGCCAACCAGCTTGTCGCCCTCCTCGACCACCGGGATGCGACGGAAACGGTGCAGATCCATCTGGGAGGCGGCCATCAGGATCGGATCCCTGGGTGAAACCGAGAAGACGCGCGGGGTCATCAACTCTTCGACCTTCTTGGAGAGGATCTCCTCATAGGACTCCTCCATGGACTCGAAGTCGCGCTGCTTGAGCGGATCGTGCAGGAAGGTGCGATAGCCGGGCAGAAGACCGTTCAAAATATCCTTTTCGGAGATGATCCCCACCAGTTTGTTGTCCTCCTCGACCACCGGCAGGCCACTGATCTTGTTGGTACAGAGGATCACCGCAACAGAGCGGATGGAATCGCTCTTTGTGACAGTGCGCAAATTACGGGTCATGACATCTTCGACAAGCATGGGCGTTCCCCTCATTTTAGAGTTTTCAGGTTTTATTTTAGATACAGCTCCCGCTACGTCTGCAAGCGTTGTCCATAATCTGAAATTTGTCAAGCAAGAAAAAATTTTTCCAAAATAAAATCGTCCTTTATCTTGCACTGCAACACGCCATCACCAGCGCATCCTCCGGCCCATACGGCCCCTGTCGGTAATAACCGCGCCGCAGGCCGATACGGGTGAATCCCATCCCTTCGTACAACGAACGGGCCGCGATATTCGATGCCCGCACCTCCAGAAGCACTTCCCGTCCCGGAGGCAAACAGGCCTCCTCCAGCAACGCCGCCACCAACCCCCGCCCCAAACCGCGCCGTCGATAATCGGGCGCCACACCCAGGGTCAACAGATGCCACTCATCATACAACAAACGGGCGACCAGGTAGCCGACCAGCTGCTGATCCGATGTGAGCAGCACCTTGCGCCACCCCTCCAGGATCAACTCCGCAGCAAGCATCCCGGCGCTCCACGGCGAGGGGGCGATCTCCAGTTCCAGGGCAGCCACGGCAGAGACATGAGAGAGGACGAGATCCGTCAGCCGGCACCCCCCGTTTTCCTGCAGGGTCAATGGGCGGGCTCCTTGGCATCGGCCTTGCGCACATAGACCGGCTCCAACGCCTCGACCGGCATACGCACCCCCCTGCCCAACCGGGCCGCAAGCCTCCCCAAGAGCGCCACATTCAGCGGCCAAAACGCCTCCTCCGCCATCCGACACCCCGCCTCTGCCAGGTTTTGCAGCCGCTCACCATAGACTCCCAGGGCATTGCCGGTCAGATGCAGCGGTGCATCAATAGACGCCTGCCAGCTTCGCAACTGCCCGATCAGGGTTTCCGGATCGCAGACGAGCAACTCCGAACGCAAACGTGGCGTTTGTCCTAGCTGAATTTCATAAAACGCAGCATACACTTCTCCGCGTCGCGCGTCGAGCAGTGCCGCCACCGACCCATCACAATTGGATCCAGCGGCCACCACTTCCAACGTCGAGAATCCCACCACCTCCAGCCCGATCCCCGATGCCATCCCCTTGGCCACCCCCAAAGCGATGCGCGCGCCGGAAAAACTCCCCGGTCCCAGGGTCACGGCAATGCGCTCCAGCTCCGCAAGAGACCAGCCACTTTCTGCCAACAGGCGCTCAACCGCTTGCGGCAGCAGCGCCACATGCCCCTCCGGCCCCTCAAACCCATCCCGCGCCACCAGTCGCTCCCCGTCGAGCAGCGCCACGCCGCCGCGTGGAAAACAGCTGTCCATTGCCAGAATTTTCATGCAAAAAACCGGCGCACCGCCTCCAGATCGTGCGTGACGGGAGCTGCCGGCAGGCTCTCCAGAAAAAAGCGTCCATACCACTTGCCGGTCAAGCGGCGGTCCAACACCACCATCACCCCGCGATCCGCGCTGGTGCGCAGCAGCCGGCCCAACCCTTGTTTCAAGGTCAGGATCGCCTGCGGCAACGACATCTCCCGAAAGGCGTTGCGACCATTCAACTCCATCCAGCGCTGCCGGGCGGCCACCATCGGCTCGCCAGGCGAGGCGAACGGCAAGCGATCAACCACCACCAGGGACAAGGTCTCACCCGGCGCATCCACCCCCTCCCAGAAACTCGCCACCCCGAGCAGCACCGAAGAGGTCTCCTTCTTGAAGGTATCGAGCAGCGCCCCCTTGGCCGCTTCACCCTGGGCGAGCAGACGATAGGGAATCCTCCCCTCCAGACCGGCACGGACCTGATCGAGCATGCGAAAGCTGGTGAACAGACACAACGCCCGACCGGAACTCATCTTCAACAAGGTCAACAGCTCCTCCACCACCGCCTTTGCGAACTCGGCATCAACCGGTTCCGGCAGATGACGCGGCAGATAAAGCAGACTGCGGTTGGGATAATCGAACACCGGCGGCAGGCGACAGGTTTCGATCGCATCCCCCATCAAACCGATCTGCTCCATGAAAAAGGCGAATCCCTGCACATCCGGCCCCGAGGTCAACGTTGCGGAGGTGAATACCGCACTCTTGATGCGCGGGTAGAGCAGATCGCGCAGGATCGGACCGGTCTCCAACGGTGCGGCAGAGAGAAACACCCCCCGGTTGCGCGTCTCGTACCAGTAAACCCGCGACGGATCATCCAACGCCCGGATCAGTTTGACCGCCTCCAACATCTCCTCGGCCCGCCGTCCGCAAGCGGCCAGAGCAACCGAACGGGGCCGATGCGGCTCCAACGCATCGCGCAGACCGTGCACCGCCCATTCAAGCGCATAGAGCGCCTGCCCCGGCTCGTTCAAGAGATCCTCGAGGGTCAATCCCGCCCGCTGGTCGTCGAACGGAAAGGCATTGCGCAGCCGGAACGCCGCCTCCTCCATCCCCAGCAGTGCGGCCAGCACCGCATCATCGCCCCCCCCCACCTCCTCGAACTCGCGCCGCGTGTCGCGCGTCAGGTCGCGGAGTTTATAATTGCTCACCTCGATGGCGAAAAACCGTGTCGCCACATCCGGGATGCGATGCGCCTCATCAAAAACCAGGGCGTCGTACTCCGGCAGGATCTCGCCGAAGCCCCCCTCTTTGACCGCCAGATCGGCAAAAAAGAGGTGATGATTCACCACCACCAGATCGACCGCGCGGGCCCTCTCGCGCGCCCGATTGAGGAAACAGGCCTGATAATCCTCGCATTTGCGCCCCAGACAGAAATCCCCGCCCGCATGAATCCCCAGCCAGAGCCCCAGATTCTCGGGCATGTCGCGCAATTCGTCCTTCTCGCCGGTTTCGGTCTCCCGCGACCAGGCCTCCAGGCGCACCACCCACTCCCGCTCCTTCTCAGGCACCGCCAGACCGCCATGCCGGAAGCTCTTGAACCGATACAGACAGAGATAGTTGGCCCGCCCTTTCAAGGCCGTGGCGGTGAACTCGCGCTCAGTGGCCCGTCTCACCAGGGCCAGATCCTTCTCCATGATCTGATCCTGCAACGCCTTGGTGGCCGTGGAGACGATCACCCGACGCCCCAGGGTCAACAGTGGCAAGAGATAAGCCAAGGTCTTGCCCGTGCCGGTCGGTGCCTCGACCAACAGCATCCCTTCGTTGACCGCGTTGCGGATGATCCGCCCGGCCATCTCGGTCTGCACCGCGCGCGCCTCGTAGCCGGGCAGGGTGGCGGCCAGCCGGCTGTTGGCGCCCAAGAGCCCATCCACCAGGTTTTCCACATCCGAGGGAGTCATCGATCATCCAAAGCAAGAGGCATGGATTAAAAAATCTCAGCTTACCCCCGATGCGCACCCCCTCGCAAGCATTGCCGCCCGCCTGCCGGATTTGCTACCATGAACGACCATGAAAATCGCTCGCACCTTCACCTTCGACGCGGCCCACCGCCTGATCCACCACGACGGCAAATGCCAGCGTCTGCACGGCCACGGCTACCGGCTGGAACTGGTCTTCACCGGTCAGCCGCGCCTGCCCGCGCCGAATGAGCCGCAATCGGGATTCCTGGTCGATTTCGGACGTCTCGATCGCATCGTGCGCACCGAATTGATCGATACCCATCTCGATCACCATCTCTTGAACGACACCCTGCCGGAACTCCCCTACCACTCCGCCGAATATCTGGCAGCCTGGATCGTCGGCTGGTGCATGCAACATCTCAACGGTCGCACCGACTTAGGCGATTCTCGCATCGCCCGTGCACGACTCTGGGAGAGCGAAAAGGCCTGGGCCGAAGCCACCCCGGAGGATGCGATCGCCCTCGGTTTTGCCAGCCAATGAACGACCGTGCGGACTCTCCCCGCTATCCGATCTGCGAGATGTTCGCCTCGATCCAGGGAGAAGGGAGCCACACCGGACGCCCGACGCTCTTCGTGCGCGCCTGGGGCTGCCCGCTCTCCTGCATCTGGTGCGACGAGCCTCTGCACCGCGATCCCGTGGCCCGTCGTCTCTTCTCAATCGATGAAATCCTGGCCGAACTGGAACGACTCGCACCGGGCTTGAAACACGTCGTGCTCACCGGTGGCGAACCGCTTGCCCTGCCGGATCTCTCCACCCTCGTCCGGCGACTCAAGGAGGCCGACTTCCGGGTCGCCATGGAGTCGAGCGGCCTGGGCGGTCCCCTGCCAAACCCCATGGTCGACTGGCTCACCCTCTCACCCAAAACCCTTTTGCCCGACACCCTGTTGGCTCAGGCCAATGAAATCAAATTCATCCTCGGCCCGTCGGGCGCAGGAGCTGAGGCGATTCTGGAGCTGGCCAACCGCTTTCCCAACATCTGGGTACAGCCGCGCGCCAACGGTCTCAAGCCGGATTTTCAAGCCATTGCCCGCTGTTATCAGCTGGTGCTCGCCTCCCAAGGGCGATTGCGACTCTCGCTGCAAACCCATAAGTTCATCGGTGTGCGTTGAGCTTTGGAGAGTGAGAGGGAGATTCCCTGGGTGAAATCCCCCCCTCACTCTTTTTATATCTTTATAAAATCGCATGGCGCACGCTTTATCCGGGCCCATGGTTTGTGGTATAAATGCGCACTTTGCGTCCAGGTGGCTTTCCACCTTGGCACGCCAAGTGCGGCAATTTCAGGCTGTAAACGTTAAATATGCAACATCGCGAGTCTTTTCCTCATGAAACCTAGCCATTGGTTGGTCGTCGGCGCCGTCACCCTGGTCACCTTGAGCCTTTGGGCCTGGTTCAACCGCCCACTCGAAGAGCCCCTCTGGCCCGATCGTGTCATGGGCTTCGCCTTTGCCCCGTACCGCGCGGATCAGGATCCGCAAAAGGGGATCCACCCCACCGAAGCGCAAATCGATCAAGATCTCGCCCTGCTGGCCGGCAAAACCTACGCCGTGCGTACCTACACGGTCGAGGGGGTTTTGGCTTCGATCCCCAAACTGGCCCACAAACACAATCTCAACGTCATGGTCGGCGGCTGGATCGACAGTGACGATGCCAAAAATGATGCCGAGATCGCCCGACTGATCAAAACCGTCAACGCCAATGCCCAAAGCGTGGTCCGCGTGATTGTCGGCAACGAATCGATCCTCCACGACCGCCTGTCGGTAGAAAAATTGATCGGCTATCTCAAAAAGGTCCGGTCAGCGGTCAACGCCCCGGTCTCCACCGCCGAACCGTGGCACATCTGGCTCAAATATCCGGAACTGGTCAAACACACCGACTTCATCGCCGTCCACATGCTCCCCTACTGGGAAGGGATCGAGCAAGAGAAAGCCATCGATTACATCGTCATGCGCATGAACGAACTGCGCGAGACCTACCCAAAAAAGCCGATCGTCATCGGCGAGGTCGGCTGGCCCAGCGACGGACGCACCCGCATCGACGCCAAGGCCACTCAGGCCGATCAGGCCACTTTCCTGAGACGTTTCCTGGCGCGTGCCAACAAGGAAAAATATGTCTACTACGTGATCGAAGCCTTTGACCAACCCTGGAAAAGCAACTCTCTGGAGCGTGGCGTCGGCCAGTACTGGGGGGTTTACAACGCCGATCGCCAGCCGAAATTCCCCTTTCACGCGCCGATCGTGACCATTCCGCAGTGGTATGTGTTGGCCGGTGCGTCGACGATCGTCGGGTTGTTGTCCATCACGCTGCTCTTTCTCGACAGCCACGGCATGCGCAAACGCGGTCGCTTCTTTTTGGCGATCCTCTCCTATGGCATCGCTTCGCTCGCGGTTTACGTGGTCTACGACTACAGCCAGCAATACCTCACCGGCGGGGCGATGCTGTTTGGATTGCTGTTGGGACTCGGCATGATCGGCGTGATCCTCGTGCTGCTCGCCGAGGCCCATGAATGGGCCGAAGCCGCCTGGGCACAGGCACGGCGCCGCGATCTGAAACGACCCGAGGTGGCCGACGCGTCGCAACTGCCGTGGGTTTCGATCCATGTCCCGGCCTACAACGAACCCCCGGACATGATGATCCACACCTTGAACTCACTGGCCAGGCTCAACTACCCGAACTTTGAAGTGCTGGTCATCGACAACAACACCAAGGATCCGGCCATCTGGGAGCCGGTGCGCGACCACTGCGCCAAACTGGGCGAACGGTTCCGCTTCTTTCATGTCGATCCGTTGGCCGGTTTCAAGGCCGGTGCGCTCAACTTCGCGATGCGTCAGACCGATGCGCGTGCCGAGGTGATCGCGGTGATCGACAGCGACTACCTGGTGGATGGCGACTGGCTGTATGAACTGGCGCCGCACTTCCAAAAGCCGGAGATCGCCATTGTCCAGGCGCCGCAGGATTACCACGATCAGGAGGAGAGCCTGTTCAAGTCGATGTGCTACGCCGAGTATCGCGGCTTCTTCTACATCGGCATGGTGACCCGCAACGAACGCAACGCCATCATCCAGCACGGCACCATGACCATGGTGCGCCGTTCGGTACTCGAAGAGGTGGGCGGCTGGGCCGAATGGTGCATCACCGAGGATGCCGAGTTGGGACTGCGCATCTTTGAGAAAGGGTATCAGGCACTCTACGTGCCCAAAAGCTATGGCCGCGGCGTGATGCCGGATACCTTCATCGACTTCAAAAAACAGCGTTTCCGCTGGGCCTACGGCGCGGTGCGCATCATGCGCGCCCATTTGAAGGAGCTCCTCGGCTTGCAAGCCACCAGCCTCACCTGGGGGCAGCGCTACCACTTCCTGGCCGGCTGGATGCCCTGGGTGGCCGATGGCTTGAACTTCGGCTTCAACATCGTCGCGCTCGCCTGGTCGGTGGCCATGATCGTCAGTCCGCAGTTCGCCGACGCCCCCTCCGTGGTCTTCAGCATCCTGCCGCTGATTCTTTTTGCATTCAAAATCTTGAAGCATCTGCACCTGTATTACACCAACGTCGGCATCCGACCCATCCAATCGCTGGCTGCGGCCATTGCCGGCCTGTCGCTCACCCACACGATCTCCATGTCGATCATGCAGGGGTTCTTCGGCGGCGAAAAACCCTTCTTCCGCACCCCCAAGAAGGTCGATGGTCACCGTTTCTGGCGCGCCCTCACCGAAGCACGCACCGAAACGGTGTTGATGCTCTCCTTCTGGGCTGCGGCCTGGGGCATCAAACTGCGCGTCGGCTTCGACTTCTTCGATACCCGCGTCTGGGTCGGCGTGCTCTTGGTGCAATCCATGCCCTACGCCATCACCCTGATCATGGCGGCCATCAGCGGGCTGCCGGCCAAACGGCTACCGGTCCCGGAACCGCGCGCCAGCTCCAAGGAAGCCACCAGCCCGGCAACCGGATCGAGCGCCTCATGATCGCATTTTCACCTCCATCGTCGCTCGTGAAATGGGCTTCGCCCTCATGAACGTCGCGCTTCTCAAAAGGATGCTGGTGAACCGCTACACCCTGTTCGTGGCGGGCATGTGCCTCTACCTCTACGCCACCGACGAACTGATCGAATGGACGCGCGGGGTGTGGCAGATGGAGATCCCTCTGCTGCTCTACTTGTATTGGCTGGCAAACGGTTTCATCCGCCCCTCGCGCCTGCAACCGGTGATCGCCGCCGCCCCCCTGCTCACACTCTACCTGATCCACGACTATTATTTCCTGCGTTTTTTCCGCATCCCGAAGATCAACGACATCTCCCAGTTGCCAGAATTGATCGGCGTGTTGGGCATCACCGGCAACATTGTGCTGTTCGGCCTCTTCGTGCTGCTGGGTTATCTGCTCTACCGCTCCTTAAGCTTCTCCTGGCGGACTTTGGCGCTCTCCATCCCGGCGATCGTCATCCTGGCTTTGCCGTTCGTTCATCCGGTGAGCTATATCCAGATTTTCACGGAACTCTCCTACGAGTTGATCCACTACGCCACGGTGGTCAACGTGGAGAAGAACGGACGCTTCGTCACCGCGCTCTACAACGAAGCCAAACGACGCGATACCTTCAGCCACATCGACCAGTACCGCGACATCGAAAAACTGGCCTTGCGCCTGCCCCCCGATTGGGAGACCCCGGACAAAAACAACGGTCGCAACGTCCATATGATCGTCATGGAAGGGTTTCTCGATCCGACACTTCTGGCCAATCTCCCGAAGAAGATCAAACCCGTCCATCCCGACCTGACCGCACTGCTGGGCAAAAAACAGGGCTTTTCGGTCTCCCCGGTCTTCGGCGGCTACACCTCTCAGGCTGAATTCGAGGTGTTGTGTGGCGTGCCGGCCTTCCAGGAGTTCGACGAAATCGAATTCAACGTCTTCTCCGGGGCTGAAACCTACTGTCTGCCGCACATTTTGCGCCGTCTCGGTCTGCGGACCTTTGCCTCCAACGGCTTCAAGCCGGACTTCTTCAACACCATCCCGGCCTATCGGGGGCTCGGATTCGACAAGGTTTACTTTTCCAAGGAGTACACCCCGAGCGAAGAGACTCATCTGACCCGAGGCGGCGAAGAGTCCGAAAATAAATATTTCTACGATGCCGATTTGTTCAATCAAAACCTTGCTTTCGTCAAGGAGCGCCTGGCGGAGAAGAAACCGTTCTTCAACTATCTTTTGACCGTCTACGGCCACTTCCCCTTCGAGCCGGGCAGCCGCATGGGACCAGAGCTTTTCAAGGATACCGGCCTGCCCTGGGATCTGGAGCGGATCATCAATCAGCACTACTACCGCAGCAAGGCGCTGGCGGACCATCTCAAGCAACTCTTAACCCTGGATCCCGATTCGCTCATCGTGCTGGTCAGCGATCACCTGCCGCCGCTGGAGGGCGGTTTCGAGACTTACGAGCACTTCGGCTACCTGAAACCCGATCTCGAGGATCGTTTTCATCGCAACCGCTTCATCGTCTTTCGCGACGGCAAGGCCGAAACCCATCCGATCTTCTACCACTACAACATCTACCGTCTGATCCTTGATTATGTGACCAATCAGGCCTACTGCAAGGTCAAGTCGTGCGATTTCGGTCATCCGCTCTCCAAGGAGGCGTTGCGCGACGACTACCGCATCATCATGGGATTGGCCTCGCGGCAATGAACCGCATGACCACCGGTCGCCTGCCATCCACCCTCCACGCCACACCCCCGCCGCTCGCCGAGCGCATGCGTCCGGCAACCCTTGACGCACTGCTCGGACAAGAACATCTCACCGCACCGGGTAACCTCATCTTCCAGGCCATGGAGGTGGATCAACTCCCCTCACTGATCCTCTGGGGACCGCCAGGCAGTGGCAAAACCACGCTGGCGCGCATCATCGCCACCCAGACCCGTCACCGTTTCGAGGCCCTCTCCGCAGTTCTTGATGGGGTGCGCGAGGTGCGCGCCGTGGTGGAGCGCGCCCTGGCCGCCCAGCCGCAAGGGACGATCCTGTTCGTCGATGAGATCCACCGTTTCAACCGCGCCCAGCAGGATGCCTTTCTGCCGTTTGTCGAAAAGGGGACGATCATCTTAATCGGCGCCACGACGGAAAATCCCTCGTTTGCCTTAAACGGCGCCCTCCTGTCGCGCTGCCGGGTGGCGGTGCTCCAGGCGCTCGATGCCGAACAGATCGAACGGTTGCTGCAACGGGCGGTCGCGGACTGCGAACAGGGTCTTGGGCAACTCTCCTTGCAGCTGGAAGCCGGAGTGCTTTCCAACATCGCGGCACTCGCCGATGGCGATGCCCGCTACGCGCTGAATCTCCTGGAAGTCTTGACCCAACTCTACCGCAAGGAGATCGCTGCGGGTCAGATCCTGACCCGGGAGCGATTGCAACAGGCGCTCAAACGACGGGCATTGCAGCACGACCGGCTCGGCGATGCGCACTATCATTTGATTTCGGCGCTGCACAAGTCGTTGCGCGGCTCGGATGTGGACGCAGCCCTCTACTGGCTGGCGCGCATGGTGGAGGGGGGTGAGGACGGACTTTACATCGCCCGGCGCTTGATCCGTTTCGCCTCCGAGGATATCGGCAATGCCGATCCACAGGCTTTGACAATCGCGCTGGCCGCCAAGGAGAGCTATCATTTTCTCGGCTCACCGGAAGGGGAGCTGGCCCTGGCCCAGGCAGTGATCCATCTGGCCACCGCGCCCAAGAGCAACAGCGTCTACACCGCTTTTGGCCAGGCATTGGCCTGTGCGCGGGAGTCCGGGTCACTCGGACCCCCACTGCACCTCCGCAACGCCCCGACCCGGCTGATGAAGGAGATCGGCTATGGCAAGGATTACCGCTATCCGCACGATTACGAGGCGGGGTATGTGGCCGAGGAGTATCTGCCGGAACCTTTGATCGGCAAGCGTTTCTATCAGCCGGTGGAGCGCGGTTTTGAACGGGAGATCGCCAAGCGGCTGGAGTATTGGCGCAACCTCAAGCTGAGAAATCGCTCGTGAATGTGTATTTTTTTCCATTCATTCCATACAGATCCTTCCCTGTCAGCAGGATCCGACGGCCACCCACCCCCCTGAATCCTCCCTGGATTCACGGCACCCCTTCACCACTCGAACGGGTTAAGCAGACTCGTGGTTATGCAAGAAATCAAAAGGCGGAAACGACCCCCGCATCTTGCACGCAGCCTTGCAAAAAACCACGCATCCCAAAACAGGTGCGGTTTACCAGTAAAAACGACACATTCCAAGCCGGATGCGGTTTAATTGCCCTTCCACACCTCTGCAACAAACCTCCGCAACCCCGCTTCCACCGCTCCATCCCCTTCATTGACGCTGGTGTTGTGACTGCCGCGGGTCTCCTGAAAGGTTTTCGGCTCATTGGCAGCGGCGAAGAGCGCCAAACCATGTCGCGGGATGATCACCGTGTCGTCACGACTGTGCAGGATCATGAGCGGTACATGAATCTGCCCGATGCGGCTACCATTATCAAACCGGATGCGGCTTAAAAGATTGATCGGCAGGAACGGATAGCGATCCTCACCGACTGCCGGCACGGAGAGGAAGGTACCCTCCAGGATCAACGCGCGCGGCGCGTGCCGCAGGGCCAGCCAGGTGGCTGCACCACCTCCGAGCGAATGGCCGTAAAAGAGGATCCGTTGTGCGTCGATGCCGAGTTTTCGGGTCAGGTGATTCCAGGCAGCCTCGGAGTCGGCATAGACCCCTGCTTCGCTCGGTTCCCCCTCGCTCAAACCGTAGCCCCGATAATCGAACAGCATCACCCCCAAGCCCAATCGTCGGAACAACTCGACATGATTTTTCAAGCCGGAGATCACGCTGGCATTGCCATGCATGAACAGGATGACCGGTCTTTCAGGGGCATGCGGGATCCACCAACCGTGCAAGCGATGCCCTTCGCTCTCGAAGTGGAGCTCCTCGTACCCCATACCCCATGCAGCCGGGGTGGTGGTCAACCCCTGTTTGGGACGAAACACCATCGAGGATTGATTGAAATAGAGATGACCCGCCACACCCGCGTAGCCGAGTATCGTGATCGCCAACAAAACGGTCAGAATACGCTGGCCCCACCCTGCGCGTCGGCGCGGCTCCACGGGCGCGATCATGGAGCCGTTGCGGCTAAAAAATCGGGAACCTTTCCCATTATCTCCCGCAACTTCTCCTCTTGCACCCGAACGATCGCCTCCTCAAGTGACAGCCACACCCGTTCGCGAAAACTCTCCATCCAGCGATCCATCACCTCGTCGACCCGCATGACGAACACCTCGGCCACACAGGTTCCGCCCCACTTCGGATAGTCATACACCCCGAGAGCCTCGGGATGAACCCGTCCGCGAATGCCGGCCTCCTCAAAAGCCTCCTTGGCTGCCGAGTCCGCCGGAGAGAGATTCGGTTCAACGATCCCTTTAGGGATGATCCAGCGGCTGCGCGAGCGCGAGGAGATCAACAGCACCTGCAGGCTCTCCCCCTCCCCGCGGATTGGAATCACCGCCGACTGACGGAAATAATAGGCCGGATAGCTTGTCATCCTCGTGCCTCCCTTCGCAATTCACTCCATCCCGCATGCCAACCGTACCGCTGATTCAACCCTTCCAAAGATAGCACTGATTCAACCGGTATGCCATGCCGCCCGCATGCGAATCCCAGCCGTACAACCCGCCCGAACCTCTCGACAAGGGGTGGGCAAAGGGCTACCATGTTCCGTCCTTTTGTTTCATCCCGCAGTATTTTCTTACGGAGTACCCATCATGACCGAAGCAGAAAATCCCGCCTTGATCCAAGAACCCGCTCCCCTCGTCTCCCCCGACGGCATCCCGTTTGCGGAGCTGATCCGAGGCCGCGAGCACGAAATCATGAAACTGTTGCGCGAACAGGATTATTTGAACATCTTAACCCCGCTGCAACAGGAGCTCGTCAAGCTCCAGCTGTGGGTGGTGGAGAAAAAAATAAAACTCCTCGTCCTGTTCGAGGGGCGTGACGCTGCCGGCAAGGGCGGCACCATCAAACGGTTCACCGAATTCTTGAGCCCGCGCATCTGCCGCGTCGTGGCGCTGGAAAAGCCCACCGACGTAGAAAGAACCCAGTGGTATTTCCAACGCTACATCGCCCATCTGCCACACGGCGGCGAGATCGTGCTGTTCGATCGCAGCTGGTACAACCGTCCAGGTGTCGAACGGGTGATGGGGTTCTGCACCGAGGCCCAGGTCGAGGAGTTTCATCATCAACTGCCGTGCATCGAACGGATGATCACCGAGTCGGGCATCCAATTGGTGAAATTCTGGTTCTCGGTGGAGCGGGCCTCGCAGGAGAAACGTTTCACCTCGCGTCAAACCGATCCATTGAAAACCTGGAAACTAAGCCCGGTCGATCAGGAGGCCCAGGATCACTGGAACGACTACTCGCGCGCCCGCGACGACATGTTGCAGCGCACCAATTTCCCGGACACCCCCTGGACCGTGGTCCGCTCGGACAGCAAGAAGCTGGCGCGCATCAACAGCATCCGCTATCTTCTGCAGAAGTTCGATTATCCGGACAAACACGAAGAACTCCTCACCCTCGATCCAGGCATTATCCAAACCGTTGACGAGGAGATCGGACGGCCCTGATCCTGACTTTTTACCGTGGAACTTGAGCTTTTGGATCTCCACGGTCGAGGGGTGAGGGGGTTCTCCCCCCATCAAGCAAGTTACTGTCATCCATTTCAAGGAGAACTCGCGGCATGGGTGTGATCAAGAAGATCCTCTATCGTGGCCAGATCCTCGGCAAACCGCGGCATCGCAACCTCTTTCTCGACATGGAGGAGAATATCCACATCCACTTCCGCGACCTGCGCATTGAACTTGGCCGGAACGAATTCGAGGAGATCAGCACGATTTTTGGCAAACAGTCCGCTGAGCTGACCGCGATCATCCATGAAAAAAACTATCAGGATGGCAAACTGGCCAATGCCAATCAGGACGACGTACGCATCTGGACCGAGTCGCAATTGAAACACCCGGTGGCCTATCACCCGCAAAGGGTCTCGATCGAGGCGTGCAGCGACGGCTATCACCTGCACTACCGCAACTACAAACTCCTGATCGATGAGGCCGATTTCCGGGAACTGGTCCGACAGTTCAGAGCCATGGATCTTGACGGTCCGTGCGCCTCCAGTTACGCCGAGGTTCTGGAGTTGCTGGAGGCCAACGAGCTGGATTTCATGGTCGATTCGGGCAACGCCCCGGGCGCACGCATGAACATTCTGGTTGCGCCACACCACATGCCCAAAGTGCGCGACATCATGAAACTGATCGGTTTCACCCGCGAAGAGACCCCGGAAGGGGTTCTCTATCGCGGGGAGCGGCTGACGGTGTTGGCACGCGCCACCCGCAAGGAGGCCGGTCCGGATTATCGCACGTTGCGTGGTCTGAATCATACCGAACGGCTGGTCGATTATTTGAGCCGCCAGGGTTCCGGACTCGATCCGGATCGGCTCAACCGCATCAAATGCCAGGTGCTCGATCTCTATCACGCCCTGGCTTCCGGACAACCGGCACAGGTCGAATGTGACCCGCAGCACTGGTTGATCACCCCGACCAACGAACGGGTGATTTTTCCGCACGCATCAAACCCCGCCGGTCCGGAGGCCGCCAGGCTGCTCTATCGCAACTGGAGCACCCTGTTGGTGCGGCTGGAGATGAACTTCATCAAGCCCGGCAAGATCGTCTTTGAGCCCAAGGAGCAGGCTGCTCTGCATCAACGGGTCGCTGAGACGATCGCCACCGAAGTGGCTGCCCGTGCGGCGGTGGAGAGGGTCTATCTGATGGGCTCGGCGCTGCGTCAGGATATGGGGTATTATCAGGCCCCGTTCGTCCACGGCCCCAACGCCAAACTCGGTTCAGATGTCGACATCTTGATCGAGATCCACCCCGACCGCGAGGATGCCATTCCCGCCAATTGGCAGTTGATCAACCCTGACTCCACCTCGAGTGGCTGCGCGGTCTATCACATCACCCAAATTCCGCTCGCCATGGATGTCAGCCGCTGGACCACACTCCATCCACGCATCCCCTACATGCATCATCTGGTGGATGCCTACATCTTCTTCCCCTCCAAGGGCAACCGGGAGGTCAAGGATGCATTTTTGAAAAAATTCGGCGCCAAACGGATCCACGACCGTCAGCGTGACGGCACACCGGCACCGGCAGGGGAGTTGATGGAGCTGACCCGTCAGCTGCGCGAACGCTACGACCTGCCGGAAGCGCAACTCGAAACCATGAAGGTCTCGACCGAAAATCTGCTGTATCGGGTCTTCAACGGCGCGACCGAGACGGTCTTGAAACTTTTCAAGGTCTCTGGCAACTACCACAGCAACCGCATCACCGAACACACCGCCTACGAAGAGGCGCTCATCCGTGGCCTGGTGGCGCGCGGCATTCCGACCGCCGACATCCACCCCATGCGCCCAGGAGTCGATGGCACCATCCTGGGCTATCCGGCGCTGCTGTTCGACCGCATTCCGGGTGGCACCCAATCCAAACCCGAATATCCGCTCGACAAAATCGGCGCTGCCCTGGCGCACATCCACCAGGTGCAGATCGACTCGCCCCTGCCGCTGGCCGCCAGCTTCACTTTCGAGGAGTCCTGCCGGATGTGGTTGCCCTATTTTGCCACCTACCGGGTCAATCCGATTCTCACCCCGGAACTCAAAGCGGCCTTTGAACAGCTCGCACCGCGCATTCAGCCATTTCTGGATGAGGGGTACCGCCTGCGACTCCACGACGGTTGTCACGCGGTCCACAACCACGGCGATGTCACCCCGAAGAACGTCATCATCACCCCGGATGACGTCACCAGCTTCTTCGACTTCAACAACTGCTACCACGGGCCGCGGCTGCTCGATCTGATCGACGGCGGCATCGAGTTCTCTTTGGCGGACAAATACATCCATCTGGCCGACTTCACCCGCTTCGATCAACTCGTCGCCCACTACCAGGCCAACGCCACCTTCACGCCTGGCGAATCGGACACGTTTCCCAAGTGGGTCGATCTGTTGGGACTCATCAAGTTCATCAAGGAGATCCGGGTGTTCGTTGACAAACCCCACGAGGCGTTGCGGCAGAAACGGGCTTTGGGCATCGCCGGGTTCTTGAACGGGCGTCAAGGCTGAGTTTTTCAAGCCGCACCCGGTTTGGAATGTATGGGTTTTTTTGGTGAAAAAAAAGAGAGGGTCTGGGAGATTCATCTCCCAGGGTTTTGACTTTGACTTTAGCGCGCTCTTCAAAAGAAGCATTTTTCGCGCCTTTTGCGAAAAATGCGCCGCGCGCCGCCA
>JAMOBI010000044.1:0-19940 GCA_039908105.1 Magnetococcus sp. YQC-9 | reverse complement strand
GTGGGGGGGACGGGCGCCCAGCAGCACCAGTACCCGTTCCAGAACCCGCGCGGTATGTGCGTTCATGCTCCGGCCTCCGTCATGTGCCAGACTCCGATCCACTGTTAAACCGCAACCATCACGGGATGCGTAGTTCCATTAATAGGGGTCCAGGGGGATTATCCAAAACCCTGGGAGATGAATCTCCCAGACCCTCTCTTTTTTTTAACAGTAAAAACTACACATTCCAAGCCGGGTGCGGTCTACCAATAAAGCGAAACATCCAAGCTTTCAAATCGGTTCTGTTGACCTGCTACCGATCCACCGGCAATACAACATCGTGCGACTCCTGCACTCCAGGCGGCGGCGCTGCCGGATCATCGGGATCAAGCGGCACCGGTTTGGCCGGCGCACTTTCGACCGGCTTGGCTGGTGGCACAGCCGGCGACAACGCTGGCTTGGCCGATTCCTGAGCTGCTGGCACAGCCGGCGGCGCAGGCTTGGCCGATTCCTGAGCCGGCGACAATGCAGGCTTGGCCGATTCCTGAGCCGGTGGCACAGCCGGCGGCGACGCAGGCTTGGCCAATTCCTGAGCCGCTGGCACAGCCGGCGGCGGAGCAGGCTTGGCCCCGGGTCTGGAGGAACGAATCACGATCTGTGGCGCAACACTGGACGGCTCCTCAAGGGGCGCCGGTGGTTGCATGACCGGTGGCGGCACTTGCGGCAGACGGGCCGGCTGCACCGGTCGTACCAGCTGGGTTTCGCTCTTGAGCTTGACCGGTTTGTTGTTAAGCGCCGACTTCTCCGGCGTCGCACTCTCGCGCTGACTCTCCGCAGGAGGGATCGGCGGGGCCGGACGCGGCGGATGCGCGGAGTCGGTCGTGGTCAGGAAATGAGAAATCCCCTCGATGCGGATGCCCCGTTTGGTGACAGCGGGCAGCCAATTGCGCAGCGCGGTCAGGGTTTCGGCGTGCGGATGGCCGATGCCGATCGCCCGTCCGGTGTGACGGGCGATCCGCTCCAGATCGGCCAGCCGCGCCTCGATCGAAGCAACCTTCGGCACGTTGTCCAAAAAAACGTCACGCCGGGCCGCCGGCACGCCACCCGCCTTGGCGCGCGCATAACCGACGCTGGTTTGACTGGTGCGGCTGTCCAAAAAGAAGAGATCGCGCTCCTTGAGGAGTTCCATCACCGCATCCATGGCCTCGCGATTCTGCGTCAGTCGCGAGCCCATGTGGTTGTTGATACCGATCACCTCCGGAAACTTCTCCAGATTGCGGCTCAAAATCGTGCGTATCTCGTCATGTCCCATACCGTTGAGCAGCGCGCCCGGTCCCGGCTTGGTGCGGGGATACCCCAGAGGCTCCATCGGCTGATGGAGGATGATCTCCTTGTGGGTCGATTTGCCGACCGTTACCACCTGACGCGAAAAATCTCCACCCGGCAGGATCGCCAGGGTGATCGACTCAGGCAGACGGGCGATGCCGAGTGAAACCGGTCCGTTGTACCCCAGATCGTCGATCACCACGGCGATACGCGGCGGACCACCCCGTCCATCGGGCGGCGTGGCCGGTGGTACCTCCTCGGAAGAGGGCTCATGAGGCAGACTCTCCTCATACTGCAGGCCGATCTCGCTGTCGTCACCCGGTACGGGCTGCGGCTGCGCGGTCACCTCGTCGGAAAGCGGCGCGGTTTCACCTGCCCCCTGTCCATTTGCAGCAGCAGATGAACCATCCCTGGATGGAGCCGTATCCTTTGACGCCGCATCCCTGGATGGAGCCGTATCCTTTGACGCCGCATCCCTGGATGGAGCCGTATCCTTTGACGCCGCATCCCTGGATGGAGCCGTATCCTTTGACGCCGCATCCTTGGATGGAGTGGCATCCCTGGTCGGAGTGGCATCCTTGGACGGGAGTGCCAATGGATGGGAGGCATCGTTTGCGGTCGCGGGCGCGCTGGTTCCGGACATGGCCCCAGGCACGCCAGGCGGCGGCACGGCCATGGTCACCAGGGTCTGCTTGTCGGTACGTGCCGCATCGCGTTCCCAGGGCCAGCCAACGCCATCCAGATAACGCCCGGCACCCAAACCGGCCAAAAAAAAGACCACTGCTGCCACCAGAGGCAGAATCCACCAACGATTCACCGCTGGATCGTACTCTCCCTCCTCCTCGGCATCGTACCCGATTTTTTGACGGGAGTGCGCAACGTGTGGATTCGCCTCCAAATGCATCGCCGGATGGATCGGTCGCCCCTCCGGAACCCTCTCGGGCTCAGCTTCCAACGAGTCGGGTGGCTCCACCTGCTTGAAAGACGGCATGTCCGACTGCTCGGTCGTTGCCCCCCGATCGTACACCTGCCCTTCCGACGCCTCACGCCTATCCATCCGCTCTTGCGTCAGCCCTTCCGATCCCTCGGGCATACCCAGCCGTTTGATCAACGTCAACGGTTCTTCCGCATCAGCGCTGGCGGCTTCACCCGCACTCGCGCTGGTACCCGAGACGATTCCGGGAGTCTCTTCAGCCGACACCAACTCCGACGGCCCGGTCATCAGATCCTCCGTTTTCATAACAACCGGATCGTCACGGTATCCCGGAGGCAAGAAGGCTTCAATCCGGTTATCATCCGTCAACTCGGACCCCTCAAACGCATCGGCCTTGAGTGGCTGCTCGTCCCCTGCCCCATCCCTGCGGATTTCCGCTGGTCTCATGCCACTGTTCTGCTCCTCTTCGATCATCCCCCATGGGACATCCAACGCGCTTCCGGTTCGATCCTCCTCGCCGATTGGCAAAGCGGCATGAGTCCCATCGGGTGGAGTGTCGGATTCGCTCTCATCAAGAGGGGTGTCGGATTCGCTCTCAACGCTCGCTTGTCCGGCGTTTTTCTTCGTCAATTTTTCATCGAGCGCCGCACGCACCAACCCGGTCGGACTCTCCGGATCGGCTGTCGCTACGGCCCGTGCAGCCAATCCGCCTTCAGGCCGCTCCAGATCCCCCGATTTCAAATCGTCGGTCAATGCTTACTCCCCACCGGTTTGCTCTTCACCCGGCTTTCGAGCACCTGAAATCCCTTGAGCAGATCGAGGGCGCGCTGCAGCTGGTAATCCTGCTTGACGTGTCCAGTGACGCGATCCAGATTCTCCTCTTCGTTATCACTTTTGTCGCTCTCCACGCCATCCTTCTTCGAGCCCTTGCCCTCCGGAGTCGTCTCCGGTGCAGCGGGGCCCTTCTCCTTGTCAAGCTTTTTCTCCTTGTCGGTCTCAGGCTGCATTTCCGGTTCGGCAGCGCCGTTTTCGGCAGGAGCACCCTTCTCCGGTGCATCGGCATTTTGCAGATGACCCTTCAAATCCGCCTCCTTGGGACGGGTTTGATTCTTCTTGTCCTTGACATCCAGATCCTCGACCACGATATCCGGCGTGATCCCCTTGGCCTGGATCGAACGGCCATTCGGCGTATAATATTGGGCCGTGGTCAGACGCAGACCCGAGCCGTCGGCGAGCGGAATGATGGTCTGCACCGATCCCTTGCCGAACGATTGGGTGCCCAGGATCACCGCTCGGCGATGATCCTGGAGCGCACCGGCAACGATTTCCGAGGCCGAGGCCGAGCCGCCATTGATCAACACCACGATCGGTGCGCCATTGGCCAGATCGCCGGACTGGGCGTCGAAGGACATATCCTTACCCGGGATGCGTCCCTTGGTGTACACGATGCGCCCCTCCTCCAGAAAGGAGTCCGAGACCGAAACCGCCTGATCGAGCAGTCCGCCAGGATCGTTGCGCAGATCAAGCACCAACCCCTTGAGTTTGCCCCCTTCCACTTTCTTGGTAAGGTCGGCTATGGCGGTTTCGAGCAGGGGTTGGGTCTGCTCGTTGAACTGGATGATACGCACGTAACCGATGCCGGGCGCCTCCTCACGCCACTTGACACTGCGGATTTTGATAATCGCCCGCACCAACGTGAAGTTCAACGGCTTGTTCTCTCCCTTGCGCGCCACCTGGAGAGAGATCTTGGAGCCGGGTTTACCACGCATTTTTTTGACGGCGTCCAACAGATCCATGTCTGCGGTACTGACATCGTCGATCTTGATGATGATATCCCCCGCCTTCATACCAACGCGATAGGCCGGGGTATCCTCGATGGGTGCAACCACTCGGACCCCGCGTTCATCGCGAGAGATTTCGATCCCCAGACCGCCAAACTCCCCGCGCGTATCGACGCGCATCTCTTTGAAATGCTCGGGGGTCAGAAACGATGAGTGGGGATCCAGTGTCTTGAGCATCCCCTGTATCGCCCCGTAAAGAATGGATTTTTCATCCACTTCCTCGACATAGTTCTGCTTGATGAGCGAGAAAACCTCCGAAAAAACTCTCAGCTTCTCATAGGTGATCTGACTGACCGCCAGGACGTTCTCTGCTGTCAAGCTGGCACCGATCAGCACCACCGCCAGCACGCCACCAAACAGCCAGGAGCGTCTGCCCCGTTTTGGATTGTTCATACCGTCTCCCGAATCCCTTAATGCCGATGTCTTCATAATGCGCCCAAACGTCTCTTGGGTTCGTCGAATGTATACAAGAATCAGACCCAACCGGAAACTCCATTTTATTATCCCGCGTTGACCAGCCAACCCGTCGGATTGATGGTCTTGCCGCCGACTCGCAATTCAAAATAGAGTCCTGGCACGCCATCCAAGGCGCCGGTATCCCCGCTTTCAGCGATGGTTGCGCCGGCACGCACCCGATCCCCCTGGTTGACCAGGATGCGTTGATTGTGTCCGTAGAGCGTATAGACATGCTCGCCGTGCTTCAAGATCAGCAGCAGCCCGAACCCCTTGAACCAGTCCGCGTAAACCACTTCACCGGCATGAATCGCCGTGACCGGCGTTTTGGCCGCGACACGGTAGAACAGGCCCGGTGGACGTTTCTCCCATCGGCCTGGCACCGGATTGGGCAGATGACCGCGCCGCTCCTGGATGCGCGCCGGTGCCTGCGCCCCCTCTTCCGGGCTGCTCCCGCCCGCCGCCACCTCCACCTCGGCAAAGCCGCTCAACGTCTCCAGAAAGGCGCTCAAATGGCCTTTGGCCTGGGAGAGCTCCTCGACCTTGCGTTGCCGCAGCGTCTCCTCCTCGCGGGCACGGCGCAAAAGATCGATCCGTTTCACCCGTTCCAGCTGACGGCTCTTCTGCTCCCCGGTCAAGCTTGCGGTCAGACGGTCCAGGGTGACGGCCAGTTCCTTGCCCTTGGCCACGTCGGCACGCAATCTGGCCGCAGCGATCCGGAAATTGATGAACTCCTCGTTGCGCGCCTTGACCAGACGACTGTAATACAACATCCCGCGCCGTCTGGAAACCGCATCGTTCTGTTTCAGAATCGTTCGGGCCAGACCACCCTTGACACCCATTTGATACATCAGTCGCAGATGGGCCGCCAAACGTTGCCGCTGCCGTGCCACCTGCTCGCGATGGATGCGAATGCGAGCCTCCAGCTCCGGTTGCAGCCGCAACGCCTCGCTCTGCTCTTCACTCAATTCGACCAGCCTTCGTTCACTCTCGCTCAACGAGCGATCGATCCGTTCCAGCTCGTTCAACAGCGTCAGACTTTCGCCCCGTGCCTGCTCCAGCGCCTGCTGTTCGCGCACCAGTTCGCGCACCGTGCGGTTGAGCTGCAACCGTCCCCGCTCCAGGGTGGCGTGCTCCTGATTGTCGATCTCGCTGACCGCGTACGTCTGGGTGGCGGCGAGCAACAGCAGTGCCAAAAGCAGCATCGATCCATATGGCAACGAACGGTTCAAGGTTAATGGATTCCTACCCTATACCGCACCCATTTTGGGATGCGTGGTTTTTTGCAAAGCTGCGTGCAAGATGTGAGCGTCGTTTTCAAAAGGGGGAAACGATGCTCACGAAGGCCGCGCGCGGCGCATTTTTTCGCAAAAACCGCTTTTTGAGAAGAGCGCGCTAAAAGACAAAATCAAAACCCTGGGAGAGGAATCTTCCAGACCCTCTCTTTTTTTTCACCAATAAAAACGACCCATCCCAAGCCGGGTACGGTTTAAAATCAATTCTTTTTTACCCCAGCCCACTCACCAACACTTCCCCCTCCATCTCCGATGGCACGGCCAACCCCATCAACGTCAGAATCGTCGGGGCCACATCGCACAACCGACCATCGGCCAATTGCAACGCCCGCGTCCCGACATGCAGCAACGGCGCTGGATTGAGCGTATGCGCCGTATGGGCTCCCCCGGTCTCATCATCGAACATGCAGTCGGCATTGCCGTGATCCGCCGTGATCAACAACTCCCCACCCTGCGCCAACACCGCGCCGGCCAACCGCCCGAGACAACGGTCCACGGTCTCGATCGCCTGCACCGCCGCCTCGAATTTGCCGGTATGACCCACCATGTCCGGATTGGCGAAGTTGACCACGATCAGGTCATACACCCCGGATTCGACCCGAGCCACCAGCTGATCGGTCAATTCCATGGCGGACATCTCTGGTTGCAGATCGTAGGTGGCCACCTTGGGTGACGGGATCAGCAGCCGATCCTCGCCCGGGAAACAGATCTCCTGGCCGCCGTTGAGAAAATAGGTGACATGCGCGTATTTTTCGGTCTCCGCTGCCCGCAGCTGACGCATGCCCAATCCAGAAAGCACCTCACCCAAGGTCTTGGTGGGGATCTGCGGCGGAAATGCCACCACCACCCCCGGCAGGGTGGCATCGTGTTCGGTCAGACACATGTAGCCGGAAAGATGCACGCGCCGTGCGCGCGCAAATCCGGTGAAGCCGGTCACACCCTGGGCTGGATCGGACTCGGGGTCAAGCAGGGCGTGGGCGATCTCACGCGCCCGATCCGCCCGAAAGTTCATCATCAGAATCGCGTCGTTATCGGCGATCACCGTCACCTGCCCCGCTTCATCGACGATCAGACCCGGTTGCACGAACTCGTCATCCTCGCCGCGCCCGTAGGCCGCCTCAATCGCCTCGGTGGCACAAAGAAAATGCGCGCCGCTCCCTTCAAGCAACATGGCATAGGCGCGCGCCACCCGCTCCCAGCGCTTGTCGCGATCCATGGCCCAGTATCGCCCGCACACCGAGACGATCCGCCCGGCGTTCAAGGCACTTAATCCAGTTTCGAACTCCCTGACATACTCCAGGGCCGAGCGGGGAGGCGTGTCACGGCCATCGAGAAAGGCGTGCAGGTGGATTTTCTCGGCCCCCAGATCACGCGCTGCGGCGACTGCGCCCAACAGGTGATCCGAATGGGAGTGGACCCCGCCGGGCGAGAGCAATCCAAGGATGTGCACCGCGCCACCGTGCGCCACTGCCGCGCGCACGGTCTGCACCAGAGCCGGATTCTTCGGCAACTCACCGGCACGCACCGCGCGATCGACCCGGGTGAAATCCTGATAGAGGATCCGTCCGGCACCCAGATTGGCATGTCCCACTTCGGAGTTGCCCATCTGACCCTCCGGCAGGCCGACCGCCTCGCCCGAGGTGTGAAGAAATGCGTGGGGACGGGTCTGCCACCAGTGATCGAAATGGGGTGTTGCGGCATGGTGGATGGCGTTGAAACGGCTCTCCGCGCGCATCCCCCAACCATCAAGCACCACGAGTGTCATGGGTCTGGATCGCATGCTCCTATTTGGACTCCTTGCATGGTGT
This sequence comes from Magnetococcus sp. YQC-9, assembly GCA_039908105.1. GTDB lineage: Bacteria > Pseudomonadota > Magnetococcia > Magnetococcales > Magnetaquicoccaceae > Magnetaquiglobus. The sequence continues at coordinate 12,304 of JAMOBI010000044.1, read as the reverse complement.
GCGAAATCAAGAAAGAATAGCGTCAAACAGTTTAGCACGCTTGGGCAGTCGGCACCAATCATTAAAAAAAGTTGGCTCTTGACGAATGAGTCGTAAGACTTCATTTTCTACAATTAAGTTCGCAAGTTCCACGGCTTAATCGTTTCCCCATTTTCGCTTTGCATCACGAGGTTATCATGCCTATTTCATTGGCCAAGGGTCAAAGGGTCTCCCTGGAAAAAGATACCGGTAAATCCTACGAAAAGATCATCATGGGGTTGGGTTGGGATGCCCGGCCTCAACCCAAGAAGGGTTTTTTGAGTTTTCTGACCAGTGGCGACGCAAAAGACATCGACCTGGATGCCTCGGTGGGTCTGTTCGACGCCAGGGGAGTTCTGGTCGATCAGGTGTGGTTTCGGCAGCTGCGCAGCATCGACGGCTCGGTTGAACACACCGGTGATAACCTCACCGGTCAGGGCGAGGGCGATGACGAGCAGATTATCGTTGCCTTGAATCGCGTACCCGCGAACATTCAATCCATGGTGTTTGTGGTCAGTTCCTACTCCAGCGACACCTTTGATTCCATCGACAACGCCTTCTGCCGCATGGTCGATGCTGCCAATGGCCAGGAGATCCTGCGTTATCAACTGAGCACCCAAGGTCCGCATACCGCCATGATCATGATGAGTCTCTACCGTCGCGAGACCGGCTGGTCGGTGCGCGCCGTGGGCGAATCTGCTCAGGGTCGCACGCTCGCCGATCTGGCGGAGCGGATGCGGCAATTTATCTGATCTTGAACGAATCATTCATTTTCGACTCGCTACACAAGGAGATTTCCAATGCCCGTTTCCCTCACCAAAGGTGGTAATGTCTCATTGAGCAAAGAGGCCCCCGGCATGAAGGCCGCCATGGTTGGCCTGGGTTGGGATGCCCGTTCGACCGATGGCCAGCCGTTCGATTTGGATGGGGTGGTTTTCATTCTGGGCGCCAATGGCAAGGTGCGCGCGGATTCCGATTTCGTCTTCTACAACAACCCGAAAGGCGCCAACGGCGCGGTGCAGCATCAGGGCGACAACCGCACCGGTCAGGGCGAGGGCGATGATGAGCGCATCCTGATGAATCTCGATGGGATCCCGGCGGATGTGGACAAGATCGTGATCGCTGCCACGATCCACGAGGCCGAAAGCCGTCGGCAGAATTTCGGACAGGTCAACAACGCCTACATGCGGGTGATCAATGCCGAAGGCGGCGCGGAGATCGCCCGTTACGACCTCTCCGAGGATGCCTCGACCGAGGCGGCGATGATCTTTGGCGAAATCTACAAGCGTAACGACGAATGGAAATTTCGCGCCGTGGGTCAGGGATATGCCGGAGGACTCGGGCCTCTGGCCAAAAGCTTTGGCGTGGATGTGGGCTGATCCTCTCTCTTTAAGAGTGGATCCAATTTCATCACCGGTTTTTGGGACACGCATGAGCATGGTCACGCAAACGGATTGGAAAGAACGGGGTCAACGGGCGGTGGGTGCGGCTACCGATCTGGCGACCGGACTGTTCAAGGGGTTGCAGAATATCGGTTCGCGCGTTCAATCCGCGCAGTATCGACCGATCCTGGAGGCTTTCTGTGCCTGGACCGGTTTGATGGCCGCCCAGCACGGGAAGCTGCAAAGGGCCGAAATCGAGGCTTTTCGCAATTTTTTGTTGCAGAATGCCCAACATCCGGTCTTCGGCGGCTTTCCGTTGGAAGAGTTGATCGAAAAGTTCCGCAGCTATGCCATCAAGGCCTTTCTGGATGAGCGCGAAGTCTTCGACAGCGTGCTCCATCCGATTTCTCAGGATTCGGAGGAGGCGAAACTGATCGTTACCGGCTGTCTGAACGTCATCTACGCCGACGGTCAATGCGATGAGAGTGAGCGGTTCTATCTGGAACAGCTCGCTTTGCGTCTCGCGGTCAATACCGAGGTGCTGGCCCGCCGAATGGGGATCATTTTGCCGCCGGTCCAAACCACACCTTTCCAGACCGCTTCTCAGTCGGCCCCCTATCAGGCGCCCCCTCAGCCGGCGCCCTATCAGGCGCCCTCTCAGCCGGCCCCCTATCAGGCGCCCTCTCAGCCGGCCCCCTATCAGGCGCCCCCTCAGCCAGCTCCCTATCAGGCGCCCCCTCAGCCGGCGCCCTATCAGGCGCCCCCTCAGTCGGCTCCCTATCAGGCGCCCCCTCAGCCGGCGCCGTTACAGAACGCTGCGTCGCCTATTCCCACTTCTGGCTACTCCGTGCCTTCCTCATCCGGAAGTGTGGTCTGCAGCTTGTGTCAGGGCAAGGGGTGTGTCTTTTGCAGTCAAACCGGATTCAAGGCTTAAGGCCGAGGGGGATCGAATGGACATCGCCAACGACGCCGAGAAAGCCGATGTCATCCGCTTCCTCCTTGAAACCGAGGGTCGGGTCATGCTTTGCCTGGATGCCACCTGGCCGGGCGTGGCCGTGCCCCGGCGGTTTGCCAGCGATTCGGGATTGCGTCTGATCCTGAATCGCACCATGCCGCAGCCGATACATATCGGACCAGAGGCGATTGAGTCCGAGCTGCGTTTTGGTGGCATTCCTCATTATTGTGTGGTTCCCTATGATGCGTTGTGGGGAGCATTCAATCCCGATACTCGGCATGGGATGTTCTGGTCCGACTCCATGCCCGAGGAGATCCGTGCCCGGCATGCCATGGAGGAGTCGATGGTACGGCTGCCTGAAGGGGCGATGGAACGATTCCTGGAAAGCGAGACACCTGACACCCCACCTCCGGCTCGCAATGAACGGGTAACGTTGCGGGTGATTGAGGGGGATGGCGCGGCTGCTTCCGGTACGCCTTCCAAACGGCCTCGCCCGAATCTGCGCGTCGTGTCGTGAAGTTGTTTCCTTGGAACGCTACCAGCTTGAAATGTGTAGTTTTTATTAGTGAAAAAAAAGAGAGGGTCTGGGAGATTCCTCTCCCAGGGTTTTGCCTTTGACTTTAGCGCGCTCTTTCCAAGAAGCATTTTTCGCGCCTTTTGTGAAAAATGCGCCGCGCGCCGCCTTCGCGGGAGTCATTTTTTGCTTTTTGGCAACGACTCCCACATCTTGCACGCGGCCTTGCTAAAAACTACGCATCCCAAAATAGGCGTGGTTTAGAGCGCCACGAATCATTCATCAGCCCGGACAGGGGATGCCACCATGAAATCCGAGAGGTTGACCAGCGAGTTGACCCGCATCCGCTCCCTGATCGAAGAGCCACAACCGGACTTGCGTGGTGCGTTCATGGCAATTCGCGATTTGTTGACCCGGGGCCCGTGTCAACGCGAAATGGGCGAAATTCGCGAGGCAGCGATACTGATCCTGGAAAAATTGACCCTGTCGGCCTTGAACGGCGAACGGGAGCGGCAGGTGCGGGTGAGTCGCCTGATTCGCTTTTTGCGTCGCGTAGAGCGACTGGATTCCGAAGAACTGATCCCGATGATCGAGGAGATTGCGCCATGGATTGCCGAAGCGGCACTGCGCGGAGGTCGTCGCGAGCCGTTACCGTTTTTTGATCCCGAATTGGTGGCAGAGGCGCTACGGGCGCTTTCGGCCTGGGAGCACGGCGAGGAGGAGGCCGAAGCGTTACCGGATGTGGTGCTCTCCTCGGGCGGGGGTCAGACACCGCTGAACCTGCAATGGCATGATCTCTATCGCCGCTTGGGACGGATCATCACCACGGAGCATCGCGGGCGGGCTTCCTGGGCGCGGGAACGCAAGGCGATCACCGAGGCGGTGGCGGCCCTGGGCGCGGATCTGGTAGAGGCATCGGCCTTGATCGGGCGCAAGGATGGGGCCAACGTCAGCTGGGCGCACGGTTTGAGCGATGAGATTTTGACCCGTCCCGAAGCGGTGATGGCAGCGTTGCTTGCCGAGGAGCAGGGTTACTGGGCACGGGTGGAGGAGCTGGAGACGGCATTGGCGCGCAGTCAGGCGGTCGTTGGGCAGTTTCAGAACCTGTTGCGTCGTGCCGAAAACGCATTGATGTCCTCGCGCGATGAGACCATGGTCGATACCGCGACCGGTCTGCCGAACCGTTTCGCCCTTCTGGCCCGATTGGCGCGCAGCCTGGAGCCGGTCGCTGGAGAAAAGCGGGCCAGGGAGATGTTTGCGCTGATGATGATTTTTGTGGATGAGCATGCGGAGATGACCAAATCCCTTGGCCGCGATCGCACGGCACAGGTGCTCAACGGCATGGCCTCCCGGCTGGCATTGCTGCCGGCGCCCGATGATTATTTGGCCCGCTGGAGCGAGGAGAGTTTCGTGGTGCTCTGTCCAGGTGCCGATGCCACCACGGCGATGGCTGCGGCCAAGGCGCTGCATGCCTCGCTGGCGCGGGAGCGCTACGAGTTGACCGATGCTTTGGTGACCTTGCGTTTGGGGGTAGGGGTTGCCGTCTGGCAGGAGGGCATGACCGGGGAGCGTCTGCTGGCCCAGGCGGAACTGGAGGCCAAGGCCGCCCTGGAGGATGGCTCTTTGCCGGTGCGTCTGGCGGATTCGAAGGCATGAATTGAGTTGCAGGCCTCGCCGCCTGTTTTTTTTCACCTCAACCGGAGAATAAAAAATGTTTTGTATTCAGTGCGGTACCAATAACGATTCAAACTCCAAATTTTGTACTCGCTGTGGTACTTCAATGGCTTTATCCGTAACACAGGGTGCACTGCCTGCGGATCTGCAGATATCGGCTCCCCGTTATGCCGGTTTCTGGTTTCGTGTTCTGGCCTCCATCGTCGATTCGGTGCTCTGTCAAATCGTCATCGTTGTGATTGCCTTTCTCCTTGGTTTTTCCATTGCGCTTGCGATGCAAGGTCAATACACCCAACAGCAAATGGAAACCGTTGCACACATCATGGGGATGTTGGCGGGAATTGGGGTCCAATGGCTCTGGTTCACGATCTCGGAATCCTCCAGCTGGCAGGCTACACCCGGCAAAAAATTGTTCGGTCTGAAGGTGACCGACGAACAGGGACAACGCATCAGTTTTGGTCGTGCCAATGGGCGCTACTGGTCCAAGATCATCTCCGTGCTGACGTTGTTCATCGGTATTATCATGGTTGCCTTCACCGAAAAAAAGCAGGGGCTGCACGACAAGATTGCCCATACACTGGTCATTCGCAGCAGAACTTCTTCATGAACTGGCATGGATGAGCTGCTGTTTTTAGCCCATCGCATCCCCTATCCACCGAAAAAAGGGGACAAGATCCGCTCCTATCACCTGTTGCGCGCCTTGGCGAGTCACTACCGCATCCATCTGGGAGCGTTCGTAGATGACCCGGAGGATCTCCAGCATGCTGCCACCGTCGCTGATTTGTGCGGCGGGGAAATCCGGCTTGTTCCTCTCTCTTTAAGGATCGCCAAGGCGCGCGCCTTGAAAGGTTTTCTCACCGGAGAACCTCTCACCCTTCCCTACTACGATCATGCTGCCATGCGTGTCTGGGTTGCTGCACTTCTCAACCGTCACCCGATTCGCCGGGTGGTGGTCTATTCGGCAGCACCTGCGCAGTTCGTGCAATCGATCGATCCGTCGATCCGCCGGGTGATCGATTTCGTGGATGTCGATTCGGCCAAGTGGGCTGCTTACGCCGAGCAGCGGCGCGGGTTGGCCCGTTGGCTCTACCGTCGTGAGTCAAGAAAACTGCTGGCTGCCGAGCGGGCCATTGCCGCCCGGTTCGACGCCGCGCTCTTTGTCAGCGAACCGGAGGCCGAGCTGTTCAGGCAGTTGGCCCCCGAGAGTGCGTACAAGACCGGCTATTGGGAAAACGGCGTGGACCTCAATTTTTTTTCACCACTCCGGGAGTATCCCAACCCCTATCCGCCAGAGGATCTGCCGTTGGTCTTTACTGGCGCGATGAACTATTGGCCGAACGTCGACGCGGTGACCTGGTTTGCCCGTTCTGTTTTTCCGGCGATCCGGGAGCGACAGCCGCGAGCCCGTTTTGTGATCGTGGGGGGGCGTCCGGTTCAGGAGGTCTTGAAACTCAGGGAGTTGCCCGGCATCACCGTGACCGGCGATGTACCGGATGTTCGGCCTTGGGTATTCTGGTCAAAGGCGGCGGTGGCGCCGTTGCGCATTGCCCGTGGGGTGCAGAACAAGGTGTTGGAGGCCATGGCATTGGCGCGACCGGTATTGGCCACCAATGCGGCTGTGGAGGGGATTCGGTTGGATAGTCGTTTGACTCGCTGGGTGGCGGATACGCCCGAAGCATGGATCGAGAAGGGGTTGGCCTTGCTGGCCGGTGAAGACGACGTTGGTGGAATCTCTTGTGGCGCATTGGGGCGGGCGTTGGTGGAAGAGAAGTATCACTGGGAAAGCAATCTGGCGCGTGCTTTGGCCGTAATCTCCGGGTAGTGGGCCGATAGAGCTGATTTGACAGCCTGGCATGATTCGCTTTTACTGTTAAAAAAAAGAGCGGGTCTGGGAGATTCCTCTCCCAGGGTTTTGTTTTTGACTTTGGCGCGCTCTTCAAAAGAAGCATTCTTTGCGAAAAAAGCGCCGCGCGTCGCCTTCGCGGGAGTCGTTATTTGCTTTTTGGAAACGACTCTGTGCATCTTGCTCGCACTCTTGCGAAAAATGACGCATCCCAAAATGGTTGCGGTATCATCGTACCTGAGCGTACGCACGAGAAAATCTTAATGATTTAGGTCCAGAATCAACTTGAATGGCTATTGACGGGTTTGGTACCGGAATGGTTTAATGTGGCCGACTTATGGCTGTTATAAAGCCAGTATTCGGATGCTCACCGGGCTGATGGCATGGTTTCCACGATTCCTGGCAATCCGGATGATCTGGACGCAAAAAGGGTTACATACAAATATTTACAAAGCTTTTATGATAAACATTCAGGTTTGTTGGGATGGCCTGTGTGTCAGCCTGAGTCGATACAGATATTTTCTGCACATCATTTGCCGCCATATTGAAAATGGTATTCATGTGCAGACCAGGCGGTTTAATTGATAACCCTTACAAAAATTGGGAATTCTATGGAAACGTTTCGATTCTCTTTTCTGTTTACAGGAATCTGTCTCATTCTGGCCTTTCTGTGGGGTGGACCTGCGGCGGTTCTGTTGGTCACGGTGCTCGGTGTTCTGGAGGTCAGTCTCTCCTTCGATAATGCTGTTGTCAATGCTGCGGTGTTACAGGAAATGAATCCTAAATGGCAGAAAATTTTTCTGACCATCGGTATTCTGGTGGCGGTATTTGGCATGCGTTTGATTTTCCCGGTTGTCATCGTCGCGGTAGCCACCGGACTGGGATGGGGTGAAGTCACCAGCATGGCGCTCAATGATCCGGATCGCTATGCCCATCATTTACAGGCCGCGCATATTCAGATCGCCATGTTTGGCGGGGTATTTCTGCTCTTGGTTTTCTTGAATTTCCTGGTTGATGAGGGAAAGGATATTCATTGGATTCATTGGCTGGAAATGCGTCTGGCCAGGCTGGGTAAGCTCGAAGGCGCCACCATTCTGATTACGATGCTGTCTGTGATGTGGGTGGTTTATCACCTGGTTCCGGATGCTGAACGCTTCTCCGCCCTGGCTTCCGGAGTTGCCGGCATTATGCTGTATATTGCCGTGGGGAGTATGGATGCTTTGTTTGAACCCGAAGTTGATCATGGGGGAACTGCAACCCGTTCTGGTATCGCAGGCTTTTTTTACCTTGAACTGTTGGATGCCTCATTCAGCTTTGACGGTGTGATCGGAGCCTTTGCAATCACAAAGGATGTTGTTATCATCATGCTCGGTCTGGGGATTGGTGCCATCTTCGTACGTTCTCTCACAATTTTTCTGGTCAAAAAAGGGACGTTGCAAGAGTTCATCTATCTTGAGCACGGTGCTCATTACGCCATTGGTGTGCTGGCGATTCTGATGATGGCAAGCACACGTTATCACATTCCGGAAATGGTGACGGGTCTGCTCGGTATCCTGTTCATCGGGATTTCGTTGTGGTCATCGGTTCGTCACAAGAAATCGTTGTCTGCTGATTAATCTGTACCCAGCTTGAAATGTGTCTACGCATCCTAAAATGGGTGCGGTTTTAAGTGACTGTCCAGTGATTCCAGGGACAAAATCACTGGACATGCACGGTTTAATCCCCGCTCCGGCGTTTCCGGGCGTTGATTCAAAACAGCGCGCACCCTTTACTCAACTGAAGCTGAGGGGGGCAGCACACCACTCGCGATTGGACGCATTGATTCAGCCCCACGGCGGCGCGCTCTACCTGAGAAACCGGATCCACCGCAGGCGAGGACAGTTTTGTCTGTTGCAACTACTTTAATTAACGTTATCTGGATGGAGGCTTAAGATGGGTGTTACCCTGACAAAAGGTGGCAATCTGTCGTTGTCGCAGCATGATCCCAATCTGCGTCGAATCCTGGTTGGACTGGGCTGGGATGTGCGTGCTTCGGATGGAAACGATTTTGACCTGGATGCCTCGGCCTTTCTTTTGACAGAAAAAGGCAAGGTGCCAGAGGAGCGTGCTTTCATCTTTTACCATAACTTGAAAAGTCCCGATGGCAGTGTGGAGCATACGGGTGACAATCGTACCGGTGGCGGTGATGGTGACGATGAGGTGATCCGGATTGATCTGGAAAAGGTGCCAGCCACCATTCGAACCGTGGTGATTACCGTCACCATCCATGATGCAAGCGCCCGCCGACAAAATTTCGGCCAGGTTCGGAATGCCTTCATACGGGTGATCAATGAGGAAACTGGCCAGGAGATCCTCCGATACGATCTGACTGAAGACTATTCCACCGAGACCGCAATGATCTTCGGGGAGATCTACCGCTACAATCAGCAATGGAAATTTCGGGCTGTGGGCCAGGGTTACTCTGGAGGCCTGGCTGCCATGTGCGCCCAATTTGGTGTTGAGGTTGCCTGACTGTAAGGCGATTAGAAAACCACTTTATTTTGAAGGAGTTTTTCTCATGCGTCGTTTGCCTGTTTATCTCGTGCTGGATGTTTCTGGTTCCATGCACGGAGAACCCATTGAGGCGGTACGTAATGGCTTGCAAATGCTAGCCAGCACTTTGCGGACAGATCCTTACGCATTGGAAACGGCCTATTTGAGTGTGATCGTGTTTGATGACAAAGCTCGTCAAGTGGTGCCTTTGACGGAATTGATCGCCTTTCGCCCACCGACCATCGAGGCAGGCAACTCGACAGCCCTGGGTGCTGCCCTGAAATTGACGGCGGAATGTATTGAACGCGACATTCGCAAGTCGACTCCTGTCGAGAAGGGGGACTGGAAACCCATCGTGTTCTTAATGACCGACGGACAGCCCACCGACAATTTGAATGATGGGTTGCAAGCCTTTCAAAAGGCCAAGATCGGTACCGTAGTCGCCTGCGCCGCTGGACCTTCTGCTGACACCAATACCTTGAAACGCATTACAAAAGATGTTGTCATGTTGGATACCGCAGATGCCAACGCCATCGGGGCCTTTTTCAAGTGGGTTTCGGCGAGCGTGGCCACCTCCTCCAAGAAAGTGGATTTGAGCAAATCCGAAACCAGCGGACTCAACGAACTGCCTCCTCCTCCTCCACAAATCAATCTGGTCTGACTTGGGGTTCAACCATGAGACGGTTACCGGTCTACCTGTTGCTGGACACTTCCGGATCGATGCGCGGCGAGCCGATCGAGGCAGTCAACATGGGGATCCGTGTGATGATCAGTGCGCTGCGTCAAGATCCCCACTCCCTGGAAACCGTCAATGTCAGCATGATTACATTCGACACTGTCGCCCGGGTCGTGCTGCCTTTGACTGCATTGGACGAATTGGTGATACCGGAAATCGTGACGCCCCAATCCGGAGCCACGCACTTGGGAATGGCGCTGCAAACTCTGGAAGAGCAGATTCTTCTGGAAATCCGCCGCAGCACGCCAGAACGAAAAGGAGACTGGGCACCATTACTGTTTGTGATGACCGATGGTAAACCCTCGGATACCTTTCTCTTTGAACAAATGTGTCCGCGCATTCGATCCCTCGGCTTTGCCAACATTATTGGTTGTGTGGCCGGTCCCAGGGCGCGCAAGGAAGATTTACAAGCGTTATGCGACCACGTGATTGCGCTCGATACGCTTGACAGTGCCGGTTTCATCAGCTTTTTCACATGGGTGACCTCTGCGGTGTCTGGTGGCAGCCGATCCATGGGGACTGCGACCTCTTTGGTTCTGCCACCCCCACCCCCGGAGATTCAGATGATTTACTAAAAACCGCAACCAGCTTGGAATGTGTAGTTCTTATTCGTGAAAAAAAAGAGAGGGTTTGGGAGATTCATCTCCCAGGTTTTTGACTTTGACTTTAGCGCGCTCTTCAAAAGAAGCATTTTTCGCGTTTTTTGCGAAAAATGCGCCGCGCGCCGCCTTCGCGGGAGTCGTTTCCGTTTTTTGGAAACGACTCTGTGCATCTTGCACGCAGCCTTGCGAAAAACTACGCATCCAAAAATGGGTGCGGTTTAGACCAGGAGGCCAAAAATGCGTCGTCTGCCGATTTTTTTTCTTGTGGATGTATCCGAGTCCATGGTTGGGGAAAACCATTACCGACTGGAACAGGGCATTGGAACGATTCTGAACTCCCTGCGGCAAAGCCCGTACGCCTTGGAAACCGCGTACATTGCCGTGATCGTCTTTGCCGGTAAGGCGCGGACCGTACTCCCCTTGACCGAGCTGACGGTTTGTCACCCTCCGGAACTGCCAGTGGGTGGGGGTACGGCTCTGGGATTGGCTCTCAACCATCTGATGACAGAAATCGACCGTTCGGTGATCGCATCGACCCCTCAGCAGAAAGGGGATTGGCAACCGATTGTTTTTCTCATCACGGACGGCCATGCGACCGATCGTACGGATCAAGCGGTGAAAAAGTGGAACAGCTTGTTTCGTCAGCGGGTCAACCTGATTGCGATCTCCATTGGCGGTGGCGCGGATCACCATGTGCTGGAGCAACTTACCGAAACGGTGGTTGTTTTGAATGATCAGACTCCTGATGCGTTCACCCGTTTTTTCCAATGGATCAGCAACTCGATACAAATTCAGAGTCGCAGTTTGAGCAGCGGTCCGAACGGTCCGGTGAATCTGGCCAAGACGGATCCGGATCTGCTGGCACCGCCGGAGATGGCGCGCAACTGGAGCAATCTGACGCCGATTGATCAACGCTACGCCATTTTTGTTGGTAAGTGTGCAAAGACTCGCCTTTCTTATTTGGTGAAATATCAGCTCCATCTGGGCCGGATTGAAACCTCGGACCCTGTGTTGTCGCGACTGTTTCAGCTGCGCAACTATCTTTTGGAGACGGCGATACCTTTGCGCCAGAGCTATTTTGATCTTTCTGATGACCTGGAGAATGATCAGACGATCCGTGCCGAGGATCTGATCGGACAGCCGGATTGTCCTCATTGTCATGCCTCATACAGCCTGGCCCAGTGCGCCTGCGGCAAGCTGCACTGCCTGACAGGGGCTGGAGTTTGCCAATGTCCATGGTGCAATAAATTTGGCGAATATGGGTTATCCAAGGCCGAAGGTGTTGAGTTCGGCAGGGGACGCGGATGACAGAGTTTTCTTCCGACCGTATGGAAATTCATCGCTTGCTCATCAGTGCGAGTGCACTCACAGCAAAGGCTGGAATTGTTGTTCCCAGCCAACTTGCTCCAAAAGATTTGGCGGTGCTTTCTGTCAATCAAAAAAAACTCGTATGGTTTATGATCAAAGTGGAAAAATGGAGGCAGAAAAGGGCCTCCCAACAGCAAACCAATGGTGTAGATACAGGAGGGAACGGGATGAATTCATCCTCTTTGCAAGGATCAACAGAAAGCCCATTCGTGGAAAATGGCACCTCCAGACCGACACCACAGCTCGGGGTTTCCGAATGTTCCATGAATCAAACTGAGTCTCAAAGCATTGAAACTATTTCTGCGAACGTTAAACCGGAGCCGTCCCGATCGAACAGTGACGGTAAATTGGGAACCATTGTCCCATCGAATTCATCACCCCCACCCCCTGCGCCTGCGACCCGGGCCACCGAGCGGGTCGCTGCCAGCCCGAATACCCTACCCGGGTCTGCTGGTCCGGCGGGTTCATCACCCCCACCCCCTGCGCCTGCGACCCGGGCCACCGAGCGGGTCGCTGCCAGCCCGAATACCCCACCTGGGTCTGCTGGTCCGGCGGGTTCATCACCCCCACCCCCTGCGCCTGCGACCCGGGCCACCGAGCGGGTCGCTGCCAGCCCGAATACCCCACCCGGGTCTGCTGGTTCATCACCCCCACCCCCTGCGCCTGCGACCTGGGCCACC
>JAMOBI010000196.1:0-2809 GCA_039908105.1 Magnetococcus sp. YQC-9 | reverse complement strand
CAGCCATTTCCAATTGTATTGACCAACTGCAAACCACTCACAAGGAAAAGATAAGGTCGCTGCTCCGGCTCAATTTCCAAACCTTCAAAAAAGTGGCAGTTCTTGCCGCGTGAGGTATATCAAAAGGGAGACCCATTCGGAGCATTCAGGGCCAGGGGTCGGTATATCTATAGCCACCCTCTCCCCAAGGTGCAACGGAATGGCCTTTAAGGGCCAGGAAAATGCCATGCCAAGTGCCACACTCCATCTGTCAAGATAATCATTGATAGTCTGTACACACACGATGTTCTTTTTCAGAATCAACCTTCAAGCCAAAAAACACTTTCAATTCAACTTCAAACCAAGCGTCGTCGCCGGACTGGCTGCCTAGGCAGTGTCGGTCGCATAGCCCGAGTCGGTGGTCCAACTGCCGGATTTGACCTTGGCGTTGCCGAACACCTTGATCGTGTAGTTTTCGCCCACGGTCAGGCCGTCCAGGGTGCAGGCACCGCTGTTCTTGTCGACCAGGCAATGATCCTTCTCCACGCCATCCCGGATCGCTGCATCACAGCCATGTGGTGACGATCCGTGGCAAGAGCTACCGACTACGGGAAAAACGGCGTTCCGGTCTGTTGAAGACCGGAACATTGACACCCAACCATCAACCAGCGTAACCGGGAAGGAAGCCAATTCTTCATGTCGCCAGGGGGAGGTGAGGAGGGCAATTCCTCGTGTTGCTTGACAAGGCGAAGCCCTGTTCCTAATTTCTAGCTGGCTCTAAATTTGCATGGATCAGGCAAACCAATAACAGCATGCTTTAAGATTTGGGTCGGATTGAACGTGATTTTAGACGATATGCAATGCCGCCTTAAGTCTCATTTGAGCATGTACTGATGACCAATTAAAGAGAATCCGAATGATCGCCACGGAAAGAAAATTGATCCTGATTGTTGATGATTCGCCGGATAATATTGACTTGTTGAGTGGCTTGCTTGGCGATGTATATAAAATAAAAGCTGCAACCAACAGTGAACGAGCGCTTAAAATCGTCAATACGGAACCCTATCCAGACCTGGTTCTACTTGATGTCATGATGCCTGGCATGGATGGTTATGAATTGTGTCGGATAATAAAAAATGATGACAAACTAAAACATATTCCTATTATTTTTGTAACCGCCAGAACCGATGCCCGTGATGAGAAACTTGGCTTTGAATCTGGCGCAGCGGACTATATCACCAAACCAATCAAACCAGAAATTGTCAAAGTCCGCGTTCGGACGCATATCGAACTCTCTGCTGCTCGCAAAGAATTGGAACAGTCAGCAAACGAAAACAAAGAAATGCTTGACCAGACTCTTGTTGGAGCTATGCGCGTTGTCTCTGACCTACTGTCGTGGGCCAATCCAGCCGCCTTCTTACGGGCGGCGCGTTTGCGAGCCTTCATGGTGGGGATGGTGGATGCCCTGCAGATCCAGGATGGTTGGCAATTGAACCTGGCGGCATCGCTCTCCCAAATCGGCATGGTCGCCATTCCGATGGATGAAATGCGCAAATATTCAACTGGACAAGGTGTTTCGGTAAAATTCCTGAATCTCTTCAAGCAACAGGGTGAAATAGGCGGACGGGCCTTGGAGCAGGTGCCACGATTAGGCATCGTGGCCAATCTGATCGCTAACCAGTTTCAACCGTTGCCTGCACCTGGAGAGTACCCAGCAGAAATCACCAAACGTGATTTTTATCTGTTGGGAAGGCAAATATTAAAGATCATCATCGATTTTGATCATTTTCTTCTGGGCGAGAAATCATCCGGTGCGATCAAGAAAATGTTGAAGGATCCTCATTATGATCGACCGCTCGTCGAAACGCTCAACAGGGTCATCCAACAGATGTCCTGGATCCCTTGCGCCCTTCCCCCCAATAAATTGTTACCTGGCATGGTGATGGATGAATCTATCATGCTCTCTTCTCGTCCAAACGACAAAATGATGAAAGGGACCGTGCTGACACCTGCCAAGGTGGGAGAGTTGATCGTCGCATTGGATCGGGAGGGACATCGCCGACTGGTGCGTGTCAATGTACCCTTCAAGGTGGACAAGGATGGCAACCTTCCTTCCATCCATGAAATGCAAGAACCGTTTCTCATGGACAAACCCGTTCAATCCGTACGTCCAATTGACCTGAAGATCGTCGAAAAGCAGGGGGTTGCCAAACTTCTGGACGCCGTATCTGGTACGGGAGTGGAAGAATTGGGCAAAAGAATCCAACAGAAAGTTGACCTGTATGAATTCCCTGAAGCCTTGCAGCTGGTGCGAGAGTTGGCAACGTCAATCAAGGCGAAGATTGATTGAAAACGTGAATCCCCCCCTGAACCGCCGTGTTAGATACCAATACGATGCAAGAAAAGCTGCACAGCGGAAATCAATGAAACAGGCAAGCCAATAAACACCTCGGGAATTTTGATACACGCTTTGGCTCTACTGGAGATCATGGATGGATTTTATTGCCAAGGCCTATGTAACGCACAGCCGAATTGCCTGGATCCTGGTCTTGGCTGTTTCGCTTGGCTTGGCACTCCTCCTCACCGAAAACGTGCAGGACTTTCGAGAACAGGAGCGCTTGTCTCAGCTCAAAATCGATACCGAATTGCGCAGCATCGAGGTCATGTCCCAGACCCTCAACGGCAACCATATGGGGGCACTGGGACTGTTAGGGCTGATCGACAAGGAGGTCAAACGGGAGGCTCTCAACGACTTGGCCCCCAACGGTCCGTCTGTTGTCACACTGCTGGAAAATATCACCCGCGCCCATGATGCCGACGGGACGTTCAT
>JAMOBI010000195.1:0-2357 GCA_039908105.1 Magnetococcus sp. YQC-9 | reverse complement strand
AGAGCGCGCTAAAGTCAAAAACAAAGTCCCAAGGGCTTTGCCCTTGGATCCCACCAGGGGGATAATCCCCCTGGACCCCTGTTAATGGAACTACGCATCCCGTGATGGTTGCGGTTTAATTTGAAGTCCGTACGGGACGCCATTTTTTTCGACAGTTTTTCTCCGATTTCAGACCGCCCACTCAGGCGGTTTTTTTGTGCCTGAAAAGTCCAATATTTTCAATAGATAGCCAACACGGTTCGCAAAATCACTGGGTGGGGTCCGGACCAGCAGGAGTCGGAAATACCCTCTTTTTTCTCCTCTTCGCCGGAATTCTCCAAAACCTGTGGACCAGACACCCTTCTGGTCTACAGCCTGTGGACCAGACTTTTCATGCTAAATTTCAATGTTTAACATCAGTTTCTAATATTGGACCAGTTCGATAGAAAAGATGGTTGTCGAGCATAGAAACGAACTCTGGTCCGGTTGATCTGATGTTGTTTTTGATTCTTTTTATTGTATTGCGAGACGCACCAGTCCATTTCAGGAATCATCCGCCCGCACACGGGTTGGCCTGTGTGTCACCCTGTCGCGAGATACCAGAACCGCCACCACACCCTTGCCGCCAGCTGGAAACCCCAACACGGTGCCACAGGTTGCGCCAGGGTCAAACGTCCAAAGGGTGCGTCCTGCCCTGGCCAATATGACCCGCCCGGCTTGGCCACAGTCGCACCACATTCGCGCCGGCAGCCCCCCAATCGCGTCACGTTGCGCCGGTTGCCTGGAGTGGTATCATGTGGCCGCCAAGGACAGGAGCGCGGAACGGCAGGCCGTGTCCTGACAACTCCCAACCGCATGAAAGGACGGATAATCCATGAGGATATTTTGCTGGATCCTGATCGGGTTATGCCTCTTCTCCACGCCTTTGCTGGCTGCGGATGTGGAGCGTCTGTTGCGTTTATCCAGACAGGCCGATATTCACGCGCAATCAAGGCTGGGGCAACTCTATTTTGATGGACACGAGGTCAAACAGGATTACCAGGCTGCCATGCACTGGTGGCGATTGGCGGCTGACCGAGGGGATGCCCATGCGCAAAACGGCGTCGGAACCCTTTACGACAATGGCAAAGGTGTGCCACGCGACTATCGGGAAGCGGCCAAGTGGTTTCTGCTGGCCGCAAATCAAGGACACGTCATGGCGCGCAGGAATCTGGGATGGATGTATGAAAAAGGCCAAGGTTTCAAGAAGGATCTTGTCCACTCCTATATGTGGCAGTATCTGGCCGAATTGGGACGCCGCAAAGGCCATGGGACAAATCCATCGGGCATGATTCCATGTCGCCTGTGTGAACTATTGGCCAAAAGAATGACCCCAGAACAAGTGCGTCAAGCCAGAGAGATGGCGCAACGCTGGCAACCATCCGAGAATGACCGTGAAAACAGCCTGCACGATTGAACAACAGCCCAGGAATGAGCGCGGAACTGGCGGAAAGCAGGCAACCCCCAACACAAAAGGCGTCCTGCTCGTGATGCGATGGACACTTCATCCCCGGCATCAAATGGCTGGTCGCCGTCTGACGTGAGGAGTTGCTGGTATAGGAGGTTGTACGACCTTGGGAACGTGGCGTACATTCCACGCCATCATTGCTGTGAGCATGAAAAGGAGGCAAAGCATGGACTACTCGGCACTACTCCAGGCGTTACAAACCGCCACCCTGTTTGATCTCTACCGCCTGAAGATCGGGATCGACGGAATGCTGGATCAGCCGGAGCGGTTGGCGCAGGTCAAACGGCATCTGCAACCAGGGATGCTGATTTCCTATTTCAACGGTCGGAAAAATCGTCTGGCAGATGCCGAGGTAATCGAAGTGCAACGCACCAACGTGCTTGTGCTGGACAAAACGGATGGACAGCGTTGGAGCATCCCCCTCTGCGCCGTGAATCTGGCTGGTGTGGATACGGACATTCATCCGCGTCAGGGACAAGAGTGGTTGGACAAGACTCAACTGAAAGTCGGAGACTCCATTGGCTACCATGATCGCCAGAACCGGGAGGTCTATGGAACCATTCTGCAACTCAATCAGAAGACCGCCACCGTTCTGACCAGTACGGGAGAACGGTGGCGGGTTCCGTACCGCCTGCTGTTCAAAATCATGGATGGTGAAGGTCGCCATGAGACGGATGCCGGATTGATTGAGGGAGAAATTCTGGCGAGGTAGTGGGCCGACAGAGCTGATTTGACAGCCTGGCATGATTCGTTTTTACTGGAGGTAGTTGCAAAACTCGGTGAACGACCAGATTTTCGGTCATTTCTGACCGCAAAGGGGAGCAATAGAGAGTCCTTTCCGATATAATGGGGTTATGACGACCAACCATTT
>JAMOBI010000043.1:0-30462 GCA_039908105.1 Magnetococcus sp. YQC-9 | reverse complement strand
GCATGCCAGTTACCCTGGGATTACTGACCCATCAATTCAGCACGGGTGATCCACTCCCTTACACAAGATTCTCTATGGTTGTTTTTGGTTGTTAAAGAAAACGGTGAAACGTCAGCCTCTCTTTTTTTCACCAGTAAAAACCACACATTCCAAGCCGGGTGCGGTTTAATGTAACCATTATCTGTCCGTTGTGCCGGCTTGTTGGCGCTGTGATCAACAAGAGGTACGCCCCGTGCATAACGGGAATCGTGTATGCTGCGCTGCCAAGCCTGCAGACCGGTCAGAGAGGCCGACCATCGGGCTTTTTTCCCGACCACACGTCCAGGTAGGCACTCCGCATCGTGTCGATGCTGAAATTTTGCTCGATTCTCTGCCGACAGGCCACATGGATTTGGCCAGCCTCATCTTGTCGGATCCGATCCAACGCATCGATCATAGCAGCTGCCAACCCGGTCGGGTTGGCAGGAGGGACAACCCAACCAGTATCGCCAACAATCCTCGCGCCCGCTCCCACATCTGTCGTCACGCACGGCGTTCCACAGGCCATGGCCTCGACGGTCACATTACCGAACCCCTCCCCAATACTGGGCAGTACATGAAGATCGATAGCACTCATGATTGAAGGAATATCTTGCCGTGATCCGAGCAAGATCATCTTATCAGACAAAAGATGCTCGTCAATCAAAGAGATCAAATCAGTATTGTCGGCTTCCATGCCAACCCCTGCCAGGACACAGCGTACTGGTTTTCTTTTGGTGGACAGGATTGACAATGCCTGAAACAGGTTACGATGGTCCTTATAAACATCCCAACGGGCGACGCATCCAATCAGTTGCTCATCCTGCTCTACGCCCCATTCGGTTCGCAAGCGCAGCCTGGCACTGGGAATGATCTGGAATTCCGAGAGATCTATTCCGTTTTCAATAATTATTGTTTTTGCGTCACAAAAACCGAACAGATGATGTTGATGTGCAGCGCTTCTACTGACATACACGATAGCAGCAGGAAGCCAGGGGGAAAGCCAGGCCGTTAATTTGGCGACAAAACGAGTCATACGGCTATTGTATGCGGATCCAAGATCTGAATGATGAACACTCCAGACAACAGGAGCGGTTGAAGAAACTTTGGCAATCATGCCGCCCAAGAAATTGGCGTGATACATCCAGGTCTGAACCACGTCTGGCTGAAAGGATTGAATGATATGAAAGAGTGTGCGCAGATCACTCCAAGTGATACGGCCAGGAGACATGGACAAGGAGTGCACTCTGACACCGCATCGTCTGAGCAACGGTCCGTAGTAGTCCTCGCTGACCAGGGAGATGACTTCATGCGTCAGATGGTCGGATGATGCGGAAACAAGACGATACAGTACAGATTCCGCACCACCTTGCTTCAGATTGGTAATGATGTGTAAAATTTTCATTTATAAATATTTTCTTGGTTCGCAGTTGCCATTGGTCCAATACGGTGTGAAAAGGGTGTTGCACTCTTGTCTTGATGTGAAAAAAGAAATCTTAAACCGCACCCATTTTGGGATGCGTAGGTTTTCGCAAGGCTATGTGCAAGATGCGGGAGTCGTTTCCAAAAAACAAGAAACGACGCTCACATCTTGCACGCAGCCTTGCAAAAAACTACGCATCCCAAAGCAGATGCGGTTTAGCATCCAGAAGTGCGCTTCATCCAGGCTGATTTGATGATCCATCCGACGGAACACATGCCGTCATCCTTATGAATTCATTTGTAATTCATAAAGATATTCCACCGCAAGCATCTCTGCCCAGCACGGATTCGTTCCTCGAAAGGACAACTTTTTTGCAGGGGACTCTGTTCTCACCTCTGACAACACCGTGAATATTACTATTTACCGTACTGTAATAATAAAAATCGAAAACCGCGCCAGATTTTATTGAATATTTGTTGATAAATTTCGATTATGATATTTTAAAACTTTCATAATATAACAGTTCTCCCAAAAACATGTTCGAACACTCCAGGCGAACACAATCATATGGGATTGTCCACAAAGACCGGGGCCAAGTCAAGTCTCCTGACAACGCATTGACCTGAAACACCAAAACATCATCCCTGGTCTTTCCTCCGATCATCCTGTATACCAGCGGCATGAACGTATGCCACCTTCTCGATGTCTCGTACTAATCTGTGCATTGATTGCCGGACATGTGGTAGACTGTCCGCATGGACAGACGCGATGGGGCACCTTGAACCGCAAAACCCTGGAAGAGATCCTTCGGCCATTGACAATTGCGGTTCCATGCGCTTTATGGCATTCAAGGAATTGTTTACCTCTGACATCTTTATGGATTTTCTTAAACGGTTGACGCATGAAGCAAGCCGATATTTCTGATTATCAATATTTATCCTGTTCATAATTCTGCCAAGGTGCGAAAATTTGTAAAGGAGACCGAAGGGAAGCTGGAGTTGTTCTTTCTGCCTTCATGCGCTCCCAATCTCAACCCGGTAGAACATGTTTGGAACTGGCTGAAAAATCACAAAACGGGCAAAACATTCTTGGCAGAACCCAATCAATTCAAGGCGACCGTACGTTTCCTCATGCGGTCGTTGCTGGCCCAAGCGCAAAAAGTTGCCGGGTTCTTTCGCCATCTTGAAACAGGCTATGCCGCGAACTGATGTCCGCCAAACAATGCATAGATTAGTACTTGAACGACCCAAAATGGGTTTTGGAATCTTCCTCGCTCAATGGCTGCAAGGTTTGCTACGGGTGTATACGGAGACTCAGCTCGCGCCAAATTGCCTACGCGCCAAGGGGCTGCAGACTGTACCGATCCTACGTGAGTGGCATGAACACTTGACTGGAATTCAAGAGCGTTCGTACACGCTTTGGAACGTTCTGAGCCAGCTATCGTGGAAGCAAGACTTGGAGGGGAGCGCCTAAGGTGGTCTTGCGCATTTGTATTCTCGCCAACTCGGCACGCTATGTATGGAACTTCCGTACGAATCTTATGAAAGCGCTGCGGGCAGAAGGTCATGCTGTCATCGCATTATCACCCGACGGTCCCGAGGTCTCTTTAATAAAAGACAGCGGCTTCCGTCATGTATGCCTGCCGCTCGTGCCGAACAGCACCCACCCGGTCAAGGAGTTGAGGACAGTGCTGGCCTTGCGTCGGCTGCTCCGGGATGAGGCGGTGGATGTGGTGCTCACCTCAACACCCAAGGGAAACATCTATACTGCGCTGGCCAATTATGGGACTCAGCGACATCAGATTGCCAACGTATCGGGACTGGGCTCCTCCTATCTTCGCAAGGACTGGTTGAGCCGGATCGTTGACATGCTTTACAGCGTCTCTTTTGGCCACATCCACCACGTGCTGTTCGAAAATCCGACCGACCATGGCGAATTTCTCCGGCGTGGCTGGGTAGATGCTGAATGCGCCTCGGTGATCCCTGGGCTGGGAGTCGACCTGACGCATTTTGCGCCGCAGCCCTGGCCTGTCGAGCACGAATCGGGGACCGTGCGCTTTCTCATGATCGCCCGACTCATCGGTGATAAGGGCGTAAGAGAATACGTCGCCGCCGCACACCAAGTCCGCGCCATCTGGCCGCAGGCGCGATTCGAACTACTCGGAGACAGTGCTGCAGACAACCCAACGAGCATCAAACCAGAAGAGCTTGATGCGTGGCAAGCACGGGGAGATATCGTTCATTACGAACACACCAGAGATGTCCGACCGCATATCAAACGGGCCCACTGCATAGTACTCCCATCCTACCGCGAAGGCATGTCGCGTACGCTACTGGAAGGCGGCGCCATGGGGCGCCCGTTGATTGCAAGCAACGTACCCGGTTGCCGCGAGGCTATCGAGGTCGGCGTCAACGGTTTTCTGTGCGAAGCGCGCAGCGTCACAAGTCTAGCGGAGGCCATCACACAATTTTTGATTTTAGAGTCGGATCAACAAAAGGCGATGGGTGAGGCGTCCAGACATAAGATCGCTGCCGAGTTCAGCGAACAAGTGGTGATCCAACACTATATTTCTTTGGTCGCCAATCTGCACTGACTCAGCAGGAATGGTACACACAGGCGTCGGGCATTGGGCCTGGCGGCGTGACGGGGAGAAACCGACAAACACCAAAAGAGTCTAAAAAAAATTTGAGTCTTGACGTTTATTTCTTGAATACAAGGATGCGATAACCAGTATTACGATGCAATCACCAACAACCCGTGAAAAAATCACCGCCCCCTTGTATTCAAAAACAAGAAGTATGATGACAGCAAAGATTACGAACAATCTGTAATTTTTATTGATACTTGCCTTGTAGATGATTTGCATATACATCAAGAAAATCAAATAATAAATTATTGAAAAGGGAATACCCGCCCCAAACATATTAATCTGATACCCAGCATCAACGGTTTGCATAAAATCATTCTTTGCATGCAAACCATTTCCGACCAACAAAGTTGAGACACTTTTAATATTAAAGCTCCATGATTCCAATAATGCATCTGAACTTTCTGTACTCAATTCACCCGTCTCAGAAAAGCGAATAAACAGTTCGTACATCACGTTGATTGTATCGTGATGGACAATATCCATTTCAATCAGAACAACAACAACCACAAACAGTGGCAACACCATCATCATCAAAATTTTCCACACCTCTGGCCTTTGAATATTAAGAAAAATAACCAGAATTGATGAGACTATAAACAAATAGAACGCCAATCTCGATGTAACCGAAATCGATAAAGTTATAATCATAAGTCCCACAAGAACGATTCGCTTTCGTATCACCGTATACAATAGCAAGCCTGAAAAAAAGCCGATCAGAGCAAGCAATCCAGCGGTTGGATATCCGGCAGTCAACCCTGGTTTTCTATACATCACATTAACATTTTTATCAAATCCAGGCATGATTAACCACTCATCAGACAATCCGGCTGCTTCTAAACCATACTGCGCCATGATCACAATACCATTAAGCACAGCGGCCACAAAAATAGCGGCCAAAGCCGATTTGATATTTAACGATTTATTCGTCAACCAATACATGCTTAACAGAACCAACAAAATAATTTGTCTTAACGGCTTCAACAACACCACTTCCGCCACAGACCCATAAACCAATTTTGTTGTACTCGCCAAAATAAACAACAAAGCCCACATAATAATAAGCAGTAACATGTTACGGTTGATATAATAACAATACCGCCTTACAATTAAAATATTAAACAACACTAATAAAAGTAACCATGCGACCGGCAAGTCGATAACGCCTATCTTGGGGGCAATAATCGAACAGGACAAGAAAAAAACCGATAAAGAAAATACAGTCTCTTTTTGCGCAAGATTGTTTGGGTGCGCTCCTACAGAACAATAATCGATTTTTTTATCAAGAACATTCGCATTTCTGGATACTTCCGAATAGTTATTCATCATTGGCGCAACATATCAACAGAACTGTAAATGGTTAATTGGCGATCAGAAAATATCACCTGCTTTGGGATGCGTAGTTTTTTGCAAGGCTGCGTGCAAGATGTGAGCGTCGTTTCCAAAAAGCGGAAACGACGCTCACGAAGGCGGCGCGCAGCGCATTTTTCGCAAAAGGCGCAAAAAATGCTTCTTTTGAAGAGCGCGCTAGAGTCAAAAACAAAGTCCCAAGGGCTTTGCCCTTGGATCCCACCAGGGGGATAATCCCCCTGGACCCCTATTAATGGAACCACGCATCCCGTGATGGTTGCGGTTTAATATTATCAGACAATCAATTATTGACTGCAAAAGAATTATTTTACCCTTAATAGCCTTATCAAAAAAAGAGGCAAAAAACAAGCACCCAGTAATCTGATTTTCAACTTACCGAACGGTAAGTTGAATGCCCCCTTGAATGCCTTGATTCTTTGGTTTCCCAACAGATCATTGACTGAACGAAAATATTGGATGGTCGATCGAACCGTGCCAAAAAATCGATTTTTCCCGATGATGGGATCTCGCGCCATTTCAGACTCCCACAATTCGAGTTCGGCAACTGTGGTTTCGCGTTTCGTGATGCTTTCATTACTGCCATGAATACGGTAGCTGGCCAACGGCTCCTGAACACAAGCGATCGGATGGCGGGAAGCCAACCGTATCACCAAATCAAAGTCACCAATAATGTGATAGCGCGGGTCAAAAGGACCGTCCATCTCAGACACCAGTGATCGTCGTATCATGAGTGTCAGCATACCTACAGGGTAACTCCGCAGCAGCTCATCCAAAGCAACCGGTCCTTCCGGCAACTGTCTTGGATAAGCAACTCGACAGCTCTGCTTCTTCTCAAGAACAATCCAATAGTTTGCATAGACAAGCGCCACCTTCTCATCAGCAAACAAGGCGACCTGCTTTTCCAACTTCTTCGGTTCCCACCAATCATCCACATCGAGAAATGCCAGCAACTCACCTTTTGCATGCACGATGGCCTGATTGCGCGCATCATACAGCAAGGTATGGGTTGGCGCATAAAAATAATTTATCCTGGAATCCTGGCAGGCATCCACAATGGACCTGCTGGAGTCCGTGGATTGATTATCCCAGAACAGGATCTCCCAATGGGTATAAGTCTGCCGGATCACACTCTCCAGGGCTGCTCTGAGATAGGCTTCACCGTTGTAACAATTGATGATGACGCTGACAAGCGGTCGCTCTTCCATGTCGATGCTCTCCCACACGCTTCTCAGAGCTTGATTTCACAAGCACGATGCAGTTCCTGACAGATATACTCAACATCTCCGGTATCCATGTCCGGGTGCAACGGCAGGCTCAACAAGGAAGGAAAAATGCGCTCCACGTTCGGGCATGGACAATCTCCGCGTCGAGCATAGTATGACAGTTGATGATTGGGCTGATAATGTACGCCGGTTTGAATCCCAGCCTTCATCAGCTGATCCTGCACCTGCTTGCGGGAAATGGTTGGGGGGAGTCGCACCACATAGATATGAGGAACCACCTCGGTGTAATCATGTTTCAGTGGCGTGATCCATTGAGAACCCGCCAAAGTCCGATCGTAGTGACACGCCAACTCCTGCCGCTTGCCAGCCATGATCGGAAAACGTTTCAACTGTTCAATGCCGATGGCTGCCATGATATTGCTCATATGATAGCGCCAACCTTGCGCGGTTACGTCGAACTCCCAACTGCGTTCACCGGCAAACCGTTTTTCCGTATCCTTTTCAATCCCGAGCAGTCGGGCGTCGCGAATTTTTCCAAGCACTTCCTGGTCATCCGTGACAACACAACCACCTTCACCCGACGTGATGTTCTTGATCCCATCAAAACTGAAACAGCTGATATCTCCCCGGGCACCGATACGTTTCCCATGATGGATCGAGCCAAACGCATGCGCGGCATCTTCCACCACGCGCAGACCATGGGTACGGGCAAAGGCATAGATCGCATCCAGTTTTCCTGCGCCTCCCGCATAATGGACCGGAACCACGGCCTTCGTTCGGGAGGTCAGTTTCGCTTCGGCATCGCGCACATCCAGACAGAGTGTCTCCGGGTCGATATCGCAGGCGACCGGTCGGGCGTTGGTAGCAGAGATCGCCTGAAAACTGGCCAGATAAGTCAGTGACTGTACCAAAACCTCGTCACCTTCCCCCAAACCAACCGCCTGCAAGGCTAAATGCAGTGCCGCAGTCCCATTCACCACGCAAACCGCTGGCCGCCCGATGAACGCTGTCAGCTGCTGCTCAAACTGCTGAACCTCGGCACCCATCCCCAGATACTCTCGGTCCAAAACCTCCATGACGGCACGCTTTTCCGCGTCACTCAAACAGGATTTCGACAGCCGAATCATCGTGCCTCCGCTCACACCCGCCATGGAGCCTCTCCAGATTTCCATAACGCCTCAAGTTGGTCCCGATCCCGTTTCGTATCCATGCATTGCCAATACCCCTCGTGTTGATAGGCCATCAACTCGCCCATGGAGGCGGCATTTTCGAGTGGTTCACGTTCCAGAATGGTGGCGTCTTCGGCAATGAGGTCAAAAAAGGCTGGTTCAATCACAAAATAACCACCATTGATCCAACCTTGTTTGGTTTGAGGTTTTTCCTTGAACGATCGGATTTGCTGGCCATCCATCTCCAACTCGCCAAATCGTGCACCAGGATGAACCGCCGTTACCGTGACCATTTTGCCATGACTTTTGTGAAATCTCAGCAAAGCATCCAGATCGATATCGGCAACCCCATCCCCATATGTCAACATGAAAGGTTCCTGGCCAATGAACGACTGCAATCTTTTGACGCGACCTCCGGTCATGGAGTCCAAACCCGTGTGCACGAGCGTCACGCGCCAATCGATCTCTTCAGCCAGTATCGGTTCAACGGCCCCACTGGCAAGATCGACGGTGAAATCGGCATTCAGCGCACGATAGTTGAGAAAATACTCCTTGATGACTTCTGCCTTGTAACCAAGCGCCAGTATGAAATCCTTGTGGCCATGGCGTGCATAGGTGCGCATGATGTGCCAGAGAATTGGCCGGCCACCAATACTCACCATCGGTTTTGGAATCGACTCGGTATATTCGGAAAGACGCGTCCCAAAACCACCAGCCAGAATGATCACTTTCATAAAAATCGGTCCCAATTCAATTCAAAAGCATCCAAAGGAGCACGTTCGATCTCGAACGGATCGTGCACCAGGTCGGCCACATTGAGCAACAAACTGCGCGGTTGAACCAATCCTTGAAATCCAAACCAGATTCCCGGCGGAACCGTCAATCGGGCGTAAGGATCCGCACCGATCGACTCGATACGCCGGTTCCCGAACGGATCAATGAACGCAAACCGTACCTGACCCAGAGGGACCACCAGATTCAAGGTCATGCGCAGATGACGTTTCCAGGCCTTGATCGCATCCGCGTCGATCCATGAAAAATAGGCTTCGCCGAAATCCACATAGCCCGAATCCGTCCGTTTCAGGCCATGCATGACATCGCCGCCAGCCACCGCCACCCGTGTCAGCGGCGTCACAAGAATCGCATCCACCGTTACATCGCCCATGACAACCGTTCCGCCCTGGCAGTTTCGATATAGGCGTGGATCTGCGCTGCACTGGTATCCCGAATCGAACCGCCTGGATTCTGGTAATAGCGTACATACCAATGGACCGTCTCATGCACGGTACGATCAAAATCCCAGACCGCTCGCCATTTCAATTGATGTAGCGCCTTGTCGCAATTCAACTTCAACAGATGCGATTCATAGGGACCGCCGTATTGAGCGGATACATCTTCCCAACGGCCCCCTTCCCAATGGGTTGCCATTTTGCTCACCAACTCACCCACCGAGTGATTCTGCTGCGCCGGAGGTCCGAAATTGTAGGCTTCGCCATGCCAGCAGCTCTGTTCATTCAGCGCCATCGCCAAAGTCAGATATCCACTTAAAGGCTCCAGAACATGTTGCCATGGCCGGGTCGCCAGAGGATTACGCAATGGCACGGATTCCCCTCGAGACCAGGCGCGTATGCAGTCTGGCACGATCCGATCCTCGGCCCAATCGCCACCACCGATCACATTTCCGGCTCGTCCCACACCAATGCGCACCATTCCCGCCGCTGGAAAAAAAGAGCGCACATACGATCGAATGGCCAGTTCTGCACCGCCCTTGGATGCACTGTAAGGGTCGGGTCCACCCAGCGGATCGGTTTCTCGATACCCCCAAACCCACTCAACGTTGTCATAGCACTTATCACTGGTGATCAGAATGGCCGTACATGGCTGTTCCAAGCCGCGCAACGCTTCCAACACATTGATGGTGCCGAAGGTGTTGGTCTGCCATGTCTCCAATGGATCGTTGTAGGAGCGCCTTACCAGTGCCTGTGCAGCCAGATGGAACACAAAGTCGGGTTGCGTCGCCTTCATCAACGCCCGCAACTGAGTGGTATCGCGAATATCCGCTCTGTGATCGGAGATCGACTCCAACATCTGAGCAGCGAGCACATGAGCCGGCTCTGTTGGAATTCCCAGCGAAACTCCGATCACCTGGGCTCCCATCTCCAAAAGCCATAGAGTCAGCCATGAACCCTTGAAGCCCGTGTGACCGATCACCATGACCCGAGCACCGGAAAACCGACTCATCCGTCCTGCGTCTTGCATCGACATGGGAAAGACATCCCGAAATGATTGGTGGCAGCAAAAATCATCCCGGATCCGGCAGTTGCGGGCAATCACCCGCAGCACCGAATCCGGAATTATGAACCGAGACCTCTGCCCTCTCGACGAAAAAGGGGGGACGAGTATGCTGAAGTTTTGGAGATCTTGACCCCCCTCATTTTTTTCAGGGCTTGTTAACCTAATGACATCAGCGGTGTGAATCCATCCTCGAGTCGCCAGAAGCTGCTAAACCGCACCCATTTTGGGATGCGTCGTTTTTCGCAAGGCTGCGTGCAAGATGCGGGAGTCATTTCCAAAAAACAAAAAACAACTAAAGTCAAAACCCTGGGAGATGAATCTCCCAGACCCTCTCTTTTTTTTCACCAATAAAAACCACACATTCCAAGCTGGTTGCGGTTTGGCCATACAAAATGTACATACGTGGTTGCCAAGGTCGTCGAGCCTTGGTTGCATGCTCGCTGTCGTCACATCTCAATTCGCCCTCAGATGTGGACGTAATCTAGCATCAACCAATCAACTTGACGAGGAAGTCGTTCAACGCGGAATGCGTTTTTTGATCCGGATCGGTCGGCAAGCTCATCTCGACTGGAACCCCGCATTCACACCTCCACTGGATTTGGCAAATCGATCGATCCATTGCGTGACAAAGTCCCGTTGCCCCAGTCCATGGGATGCGATCTCCGCAAAACTGCATTGCGCCCCGTCAATCGCAGTGATGAACTTCTCAAGAACCGCTTCTGGAGCATGGTGGGTGCGCCAATAGGCATGGGCGAGTCCGGACTCTTCCGCATACCGATCGATCAGCTCGCCAAGTCGTCTCTCCAACGTCGAGAATGGCTCGTAATGCGCTTCGGTTATCTGCTCACCCACGTTATAGCCGACACATTCGTGCAACAGTCGGTAGCGGTACACTTTTGTGATGGATTCATAAGAGTAATCCAGACAGAAGGTTGGAAGCCCCAGTCGAGCGCCTTCGAGGGCGCTGGTTCCCATGGCGAACAGAAGATGATACGTTGACAGGCGCTCATCCAGTTCATCATGAGCCACTTTGCCAAGCATCCGAATCTTCAGTTTCCGCAAATCCGCACAGCTGTTCGAGATGAACGCCTCATCTGCACCATCCCCCAGGATATCCAGCTCCAGACGCAGATCGGTGATAGCCTCGAGCCTGCGAATCGTATGGAGCAAAATCGGTATTTTGAACCCTTCCAATCTTCCAAGCCAAGCCAATCTCACCGGTCGATCCCGAGTGGGGGAATCCGGATGAAACGGTTGATCCAACGGGCGCGTCAGGATGGGCAGCAGACTGCGGTTCTGCAAATTCACCCCCAAGAGCTGCCGAGTGGAGGCAAAATTCTCCTGGTCCATGAAAACGAGTGACTGTTTGTCGGCCAGTAGTTGACAGGTCTGCTGCAAACGCCTGCGACGCAGAAAGGTCAAACGGTTGATCCAGGGAACAAAGGGACGCAAACCTTTTGTTCTCGGATTGGCCGAGATCAATCGGGGATTGAAATTATCGGGATGCAAGTTCCAAAACAGAATACGCGCGCCCTGTGGAAATCGCTCAAGATGCTTGATCCTCCAGAATGGAACGCTCTGAAAAACGACGACGCAGCGATCTGGCAGCCTCTCGGGTTGATCATAGGGGATGAAGCGGCAATTCTCTGGCAAATGTTTGGCCATATAGCCATCTGGCAGGTCCATGACGATGACCGGACGTCTGGCAGCCAGCAGCTCCGCCAACCGCAAGAAAAGCACCGAAACACCGCCAACCTCTGGGTAAGGGAAAAAAAAGGCTATTGAAAGCATAATTCGGGAAGAGCCTGTTCGATTTTATGAATGTTCGCTTTGGCCTCGCCGGTAGCCTGTCTCCAGAGTCCAATGTTTTTTTGAGAGGATGCTGGCTGAAATGCGAGTCCGGGTCGGATATGGGCCGATCGATCCATGTCAAGAAAGGCTAGAATGCGCTCCAAGGTTTCCTCATGACGTTCAACCAGATCCTCAAAGCGGATTCGCAGGACACGCGGATGGTGACCATATTGGGTTCTGTTGCGTAGAATTTTTTGTCTCTTGATGAAAATATCGATATCAAACGCCCCGATGATGCGCGAATAGAGCGCAACCCGGTCATTGAATCCAACCGAATAGTGGCTACCGGTCATATAGATATCACGAACATCCCGATCCACGACAATGGCCCGGATGTCGTCAAAAAAACCAAATGCCGCCTCAGGTTGGTAAGGCTCCAACATGTTGTGTGTGACGTAGATATCACGATTATTCCGATCTTCCTCTGGAATGAGCAACTCCACCAGATACTCTTTGGCATACGCTGAAAAATTTTCGCCACTACACAGGTGGTATTCAATTTCCGGCCAACCCTGTATCCCTTTCAGCTTGCACCAGAGACGGTGCCAGAAGTGTCGAAAGGGAGAGATGTTCATCACCTCATAAGGCCATTGCATGCGCCATGTGGCATCGGTGATCCGTCCCACGAACCGTTCCGTCTTGTCACGAAATCCTGGAAAACGCCTGTCATAGCCGAAGCCGACCAGAAAAGCCCGCTCCCATAATCCCTTGGGAGTGCGTGCCAGGGTGTTGGTGAGCTTGATGAAATTGCGCACCGCCGCATCAGAACGCACCCAGGACCACTGATCAAATGCAAGTTTGAGATCCATCAAACCATGGGGTATGCGCAAAAGATCGAATTCGGAGCGATAATCGGGCACCGAAATCCCTTCAAACTCCCGCAGCAAATCGGAGAGCGCTGCCTTTCCAGAAAACATGTAACCACTCAAATCCAGGAATCTCATGACATTTATACTCCATTCTGAGACAATCCCGCTTCGTCACCACTGGCCCATCCGATTGACAAGGGTTCCGGGCAGCTGTCGCCCTCCATCGAAATAGAGTTCCACCGTCGCACAGACCTGGGTGATCCGTTCTCCTGGAGTGGTATTTTTTTTGCCCGGGTTTGCTTCGTAGTTTTGCCTGTTGACCGGGCCAGGAGACCTCTGCCGGCTCCGTACGCCGCTACGAAGCCATCACGATTTCGGTGCGATTCTCGAGGGGGGGGGAGCAAGCGGATGCACTTATCGATCGAGATCTCATTTTCAACGGTTGTTGGGATCATTATCCCAAACCCACCGCATCTGTCAAGCAACACGTAGCGATCGGCGTCGCCATACCTCCTGCCGAGCTCACTCTCCCAGCCGACCCACAATCCTAAACCGCACCCAGCTTGGAATGTGTGGTTTTTACTGGTAAAAACTACACATTCCAAGCTGGGTGCGGTTTAATAAAAACGACACATTCCAAGCTGGTTGCTGTTTATCAATCCAGCCAGATTCTCAATCACCCGATCCAACGCATCGAGCCACCATGAGCGACAAACCCAAAGAGATCACCCGACTGGCAGACCATACCCCGCCGGCTTACCTGGTCGAGACCATCCACCTGGATTTCCAACTCGACGACGATGCCACCCTGGTGACCTCCCGCATGAGCTTGCGGCGCAATCCGGACGCCTCGGGCAATTCGGACGCTTTGAAACTCGACGGTCGCGAGCTGGAGCTGCTCGAGATCCGCCTGGATAGCCAACCACTGCCCGCCGAGCGTTACACCCTCGACTCTGAGCAACTCATCCTGTCCGAAGCGCCTGAACGGTTTTCCCTGGAGATCACCACCCGCATCCATCCGGAAAAAAATCTCTCCCTGGAGGGGCTCTACCGCTCGCGTGGCCTGTTTTGCACCCAGTGCGAGGCCGAAGGATTCCGCAAGATCACCTTCTACCCGGATCGACCGGATGTCATGGCCCGTTTCACCGTGCGCATCGAGGCCGACTGCGACCGGTACCCGGTCCTGCTCTCCAACGGCAACCGGGTTGCATCCGGCGAGGCTGCCGGCAATCGTCACTACGCACTCTGGGAGGATCCCCACCCGAAGCCTTCGTATCTCTTTGCGTTGGTGGCCGGCAATTTGGCCTGTCACGAAGGGGGCTTCACCACCCGTTCGGGACGCCCGGTCAGCCTGCAAATCTGGGTCGAGCCGGAAAATGCCAGCCGCTGCGAACATGCCCTGATCTCCTTGCAGAAGGCCATGGCCTGGGATGAGGAACGTTTCGGACGGGAGTACGATCTGGACTGCTACATGATCGTTGCGGTCAACGATTTCAACTCCGGAGCCATGGAGAACAAGGGACTCAACATCTTCAACGCCGTCTACGTGCTCGCGGATGCGGAAACCGCCACGGACGGCAATTACGAAGATATCGAAAGCGTCATCGCCCACGAATATTTTCACAACTGGACCGGCAATCGCATCACCTGCCGCGACTGGTTCCAATTGAGCCTGAAGGAGGGACTCACCATCTTTCGCGATCAGGAGTTCTCTTCGGACGTCGGTTCACGTCCGGTGGAACGGATTCGCAATGTGCAGAGTCTGCGCGCCTTCCAGTTCCCCGAGGATGCAGGTCCGACCGCCCATCCGGTGCGCCCGGACTCCTACATGGAGATCAACAACTTCTACACCACCACGGTCTACAACAAGGGGGCCGAGGTGGTGCGCATGTTGTTGACCTTGCTCGGCAAGGAGAGCTTCCGGCGCGGCATGGATCTCTATTTTGCGCGCCACGACGGCCAGGCGGTGACGGTGGAGGCGTTTCTGGATGCCATGCAGAGTGCCTCGGGACGCGATCTGACCGCCTTTTCGCGCTGGTATCACCAGGCCGGCACCCCGGAGGTGACCATCCGCCAACAGCACGATGCGGACGCCGAAATGTTGCAGCTGACCGTGATCCAACAGTGTCGCGCCCACGGTCAGAGCGAACCGGGCCAACCGCTGGTGATCCCGCTGGCCATGGCGCTGCTCGACTGTGACACGCGCAAGCCCCTGCCCTTGATCCTGGAGGGGGAATCCGGCGGGGATGGGCCGCTGGAGCGCGTGCTGGAGGTGACCCAGCCGATCCAAACCTTCCGATTTCTCCATATCCCGCGCGCGCCGCTGGCCTCATTGCTGCGCGGCTTTTCGGCCCCGGTGAAACTGAACAGTCCGCTCACCAACGATGACCTGGCGCTTGCCTGGGGTGCGGAGAGCGATCCTTTCAACCGCTGGGATGCGGGTCAACAGCTGGCGATGCGCATTCTGCTCGACGGCGCGCGCGCCCTGCCCGATCATCCCTTCACCCCGCCGGAGAGTTTTGTGGCCGCCTTTGCCGCCACCTTGAGCTCGTCGGATCTCGATCCGGCCATGAAGAGCCTCGCCATCACCTTACCGGGCATCGGCGTGTTGATCGAAGCGATGAGCGCTGCCGATCCCGGCGCTTTGTTCCAGGTGCGGGAGACTTTAAGGCAACGGCTGGCAATGGCGTGCCGCGCCACCCTGCTGGCCCTCTACGATGCCCACCTCACCCCCGGACCCTACCAGACCAGCCGCGCGGATATCGGCAAGCGCACCTTGAAGAATTTCATGCTGGGACTCCTGATGGCCCTGCCGGATAACGATCTGCCCGCGCAACTGGCAGCCTCCCAGGTCAAGAATGCCGACAACATGACCGATCGCATGGGCGGGCTCGTGCCGCTGGTGCATAGCGGTCGCGTCGAGGCCGAGGGGCTTCTGGCGGCCATGGAACAGCGCTGGCGCAACAATCCGCTCGCCATGGACAAGTGGTTCTCCATCCAGGCGATGTCACCCTTGCCCGACACCTTGGCTCGCGTGCAAAAACTGATGAACCATCCAGCCTATGACCCGCGCAATCCCAACCGCATCCGTGCGCTGGTCGGCACCTTCTGTCGCGGCAATCCGGTCTGTTTCCACGCGCCGTCGGGTGAAGGCTACCGGTTCTTGACCGAGCTGATCCGCGATCTGGATCCACACAATCCGCAGATCGCCGCCAATCTGGTCGGCGCCCTGACCCGCTGGCGGCAGTTCGAGCCGCAACGGCGCACGGCAATGCGACAGGCGATCGAAACCATCGTCGCCCTGCCCGGTTTGTCGCGCAACAGCTACGAGATCGCCTCCAAATCACTGGCCTGATTGCGTTTGGAAAGATTTGGGTTCACAATGTTGAAATCATGATCGGACACATTCGCAATCCTGCAAAAAGGAGGCCCGTATGACCTCGGAACCGATACCCCAAGCCACCATCGGGAGTGGTGACCCCCCCCGGTCCGAGGCCCGTTTTCCGTTTCACACCAAAATCCGCCTGGAGATCGCCTTGGGACAGGTCTATCATGGCCATACGGCGGATGTGAGCATGAGCGGCGCCTTCATGGAGACCTCTCAACCCACGGACGAGATCGTGATCGGCGACAAAGGGGTGGTGTTTCTGGAGATGCAGGAAGGGGGATCGAGCTACGAGGTCTCTTTCCCGTGCAGCGTGGCGCGCATCAATCCGCGCGGCATCGGACTCGATTTTGAAAGCGAACAATAATCCCGGATCCGGCAGTTGCGGGCAATAATCTGCGATAACCTCTTGATCCATATGGCAAATCGAAAGAAAACCTCATGACCGATACTGGCGGGGGCATTGGCCATTTACGGCACCCCGTTTAAACCGCTATTGACCTTGAAAGCCTTGTGTCATTTTGAAGATGGTAATCTGATGCAATTGCCAGAGGCGACCCGCCAGCGTCTGACCCAAGCCGCGCGCGCCGTGCAACCGCATTTACTGCCAACCATCACCCCGTTCAACTCGAACGATCCGCTGCGATGAAATCACCGCTGCCACCGATTCCTCAAACCCCGGAGATGGAAGCGGTCGCTCATCGCATCATCTGGTTCGAGCCTCCGGCCTCGGCCCTGGCCGATCCGATCCGCTTCCTGGCCTATGCCATGCGGCATGCCACCTGGGAGGATCTGATGATTCTCTGGCGACACATCCCGGAATCAGCTTTTGCCGAGGCTTTGACCCAAGCACCACCCGGCATCATCGATGCCCGTTCCTGGTCCTACTGGCATGTCCGCTTGTTCGGGCAATCCCCGCCACCGCCCATGCCGACGCGGTCGTGCGTGGGGACAGAGGAGATGTGTGAGGATGAAATGGTGTAATACGATTACGGGGGACCGGAGGGGCTTATCGCCCCCGATCCCCCGAAGAAACTTACCTCTACACCCTCTCACCCGCGCCCCGCACCAACCGGAATCCCAAATCATCATGGGCCAAACCAGACTCCACCCTCTGCCGCCGCGCGGTACGACAATCCTTGGCCATGCAGGCAAAACCACTGCCGCGCACCACCCGCGCCTCATCCACCACCCCCGGCTGGGTATGCCCACTGCCACGCCCGACGGAATCGGCATGAAAACGATCCTCGGTCCACTCGCGCACATTGCCGGCCATGTCGTAAAGCCCCCAATCATTGGACTTCTTCTCACCCACCGGACGCGATTGACCACCCGAATTGCTCTTCACCCAGGCAAAATCGGTCATGCTCCAGTGATCCTCATCCCCGGAGAGATACGGCGCACCCTGACCGGCACGGGCAGCGAACTCCCATTCAGCCTCGGTGGGGAGTCGGAGATTCAGGTTTTCACCCAACAGACGATTGAACTGCCGCAAAAACTGCTGCACATCGTTCCAGGAGACCCGTGACACCGGATGGTTGATCTTGCTCTCCCGATACAGTCCGGGCGGATGATCCCCCATCACCCGATGCCAACGCCCCCAGGTGACCAGATACTTGCTGATCCAGAACCCCTCGACGCGCACATCACGCTGCGGCAACTCCTCGGACCGACGACCCGCCTCCCCCGGCGGGGAACCCATCTTGAAGATCCCACCCGGCAACCAGACGAACTCCATGCGCAGCAAGGGATCGATCCACAACGCCCCGCGCTTGCGTGGCGCCGCTGGCGCCTGCGGGGGTGCGGCAACCACAGGGGCCGAAGCGGTCACGGGCGACGGGGTGGCTGCGGCCACCACCTCGCGCGCACGCGCCGACAACCCGGCAGCCGCTTCCACAACGCCCGACGGTGCGCCACTCGCGGCCACCTCGCCGCGCATGGGATGCAACACATCGCTGTTGCGCGCCCGCGCCTCCTCGGGATCGATCTGGGTGGCGAATTCGTTCATCGAGGCGATAAAACTGCGCCAACTGCTCTTCTTGCGCGCACCACCGGCCTCACCACCACCGACCACACCCGGTTCCGGGGGACGCAGCACGGTGACCCCGGATCCCTCGCCCGCTTGAGTGGCATCCCCGGCAACCGTGGAATCCCCCAACAACTGGGAGCGCCACTCGCGCACCGACTGCGGACGCTCTTTCTCCAGCACCATCAACGCCCAGTCGATGGCCTTGAGAAAATTGGCCGAATAGCGATCCTTGCCGATCTCGACCGCTGGCACGACCGGATCGGTCTCACCGCGCAAACGGGCGGAGATGCGCTTGGAAGCATCGATCGGCTTGTCCCCGGCAATGCAGCGATAAAGCACCCCACCCATGGCGTAAATATCCGACCACGGTCCCTGACGATCGCCCGAGGAGTCGTACTGTTCAAACGGGGAGTAGCCGAGACTCAAGAGACTGGTCATCTGATCGCCCTGACCGGCCACGGCCTGACGTGCGGAACCGAAATCGAGGATCACCGGCGTGCCATCGGCACGGATCAGGATGTTCGGGGGTTTGAGATCACGGTGAATGAAGGCTGATTTATGCAGCAGTTCCAGGCCGTCGAGCAGGGAGGGCAGGATGCGCTTGATGGTCGCCTCGGGCAGCACCTTGCGCCGTTTGAGGATCGCATCAAGCCCCTCGCCCTCGACATACTCCATCACCATGTAGGCGGTGTTGGCGTTGCGGAAGAAACTCACCACCCGCACAATGCTCGGGTGCCGGAAACGGGCAACGATCTGCGCCTCTTTGAGAAAGCTGTCCAGACCCCAATCAAAGGTTTTTTTGTCTTCCGGAGAGTTGGGCAGAACCTGACTGCCGTGACGACGCGACGCGAAGACGGTGGGCAGATACTCTTTGATCGCCACCATCTGATTCTGGTTGGTATCCCGCCCCAGGTAGGTAATGCCGAAGCCACCCTTGCCCAGAACCTGGATGATCTCGAACCAAAGCAGTTTCGAACCGGGGGGCAACGCGCTGCTGAAGGCTTCCGAATTCATGAGACCCAGCCGGATGGTACCTATTTTTTAGGAAACGGACGTGGATACCGTTTGATCAGCGACATAAACCAGAACAACGAACGGTCACGCCACACCCCGAGTCGTTTTTCAACCTGGACGCGACAAAGAGGTCAAACGGGCGCGCAGTGCCCCGAGCTGATCCTCCAGATGCTCCTCCGGCAGATCCTGCTCCTCGGCGTCGAGTCTCTGAACTTTAGTCCGTTCCACCTCCTGACGCAATGGGGATTGCAATGCCGTTTGCATGCTCCCCGTGGTCCCGGCGTCGCCAACACCGGTCAGACCGATCACCCGCACCGAACCGCCGTGGGAACCGCCCTCCTCCCGATGCCACATCTCCTCTTCCGGCTCCTCGACCGGCTGCTCTTCAATCTCCCAGGGACGCGGACGCCGCCGGGTCAATCCACTCACCCTGTCACGACCATCACGGATCAGACCTGCGATCTGACCAAAGCCGTTGCGGATCATCAGCGACAGACCCGCTGCCAGCACCACGCCCCCCTCCAAAAGACGCACCCCCAGCGGGTGTTCCCCAGCACTCGCCGCCAGCGCGGTACGACGTCGCAACGACTCGCGCGCCACCTGCTGGGCCCGCTGTTCGATACGCGCCCCCTCCTGTTGGATCTCCTGCAACCGGTGACGCATGCGGGGTTCGATCTTCTGGTTGTCCAGAATCGAAGGACGTCCCCCACGCTCCACGTTGCGTTCGGCCAGCAGTCGCTCATTCGAGCTGGGTCGGATCGCCGGTTTTCGCTTGTTCAGGTTCATGGTCTTTCAATCCACCGCTCATGGGCCATTGTCGCTTGACGTCCACCATCCATCCGGTTTATCACTAGATAAAAAAACGTATCCCTTAGGCCTGTCTGTCTTACAGGAGAAAACAACCGCATGCTCCCATCCGCACCACACAGCGTCTCGGATCCCGAACTCGGCCACCTGACCCCTGCCGAAGCCTTCGAGCTGGTCAATCAATCCGAAACACTCTTCATCGACATCCGTTCCGAGATCGAACACTTCTTCGTCGGCAGTCCGCGCGGCGTGATCAACATCCCCTGGCAGGATGCCCCGGATTTTGAACTCAATCCGGATTTCGTGCCCGACGTGCTGCGTGCCGCCCAATCAAAAGAGCGTACCATCGTCCTGATCTGCCGTTCCGGACACCGTTCCATCGACGCGGGCAACAGCCTCATCCGCGAGGGGTTCCGCTCGGTGCACCACGTTCTTGAAGGGTTCGAGGGCGACCGCGATGACCATCATCACCGCTCCAGCGTCAACGGCTGGCGCTTTCGCGGCCTCCCCTGGGTGCAGTGCTGATTTGACAGGAGGAGAATCCCCCTTCACACCCCGCGCTACGACGCTCCCTGATTGCCTCATCCGTTCAGGGAGCGTCGCGCGATGCCGAACATCTCCGGCACCAGATAGATCAGAAAGCCGATCACCGACAGCACCACCAGAAGCACCACCCCGCCCACCACATTGACGGTGAAATCCCCCTTGCCGATCGAACGACTCATCATGGCGGCAATGTCGCGCATCGACACCACCCCCATGAAACGTTGACCATCAAACACCACCAGATGGCGGATGCGGTGATCCTTCATCAACTCCAGGCTGTACTTGCAGGTGGCGTCGTACTCCACCCGCACCAGATTGCGGGTCATCACTTCGTGGATCGGCGTTTTGGCCGGATCGCGCTTCTTGCCGACCACCCGCACCAACAGATCCCGCTCGGTGAAATAACCGACCACATTGCCCCCTTCCATCACCACCAGGGAGCCAACCCCGCGGTTCACCATGATCTCCACCCCTTCGGAGACCGTGCGATACTGATTGATGGTGGCAACATCATCCTGAATGGCTGAGGTGATCCGGCACGACATGATGGGTCATCCTGTTTTTTGGTCATCGGGAAGTTGGGTTGATCAAGCTGTTGACTGAAAGCCCGCTCCCCCAACCCAACCGCTCAGGCCCGTTTGAATCCGGAGTCGAGCGTCAAAAAAACCTCCACCCATGCCGCGCACCTCGTTTGCTGGCATGGTTTACGCAATTATTGTACCAATTTTTGTTGGCCGCTATGACGACTACACATTCCAAGCTGGGTACGGTTTAGTGGAGCAACCAAGTTGATTTGACGGGTTGCGACGGGCTGGCACGCCAGTCACCAAACCTTAAAGCCTCTGTCACGCAGCTTTGTTCTTGGGCCATGTTCGCGGGATTGTTTTGCAAAAAGCGCAAAACAATCCCGCAACCAAGGCGACGCGCGGCGCATTTTTCGCAAAAAACGCGAAAAAGGCTTCTTTTGAAATGCGCGCTAAGATCAAAATCAAAAGCAAAACCCTGGGAGAGGAATCTCCCAGACCCGCTCTTTTTTTTCACCAGTAACAGCTACACATTGGCAGCTGGTTGCGCTTTACTCGGCCTTCACCCGCTGCATGGTCCGCAAATGCAACTCCCGCAACTGCGCCGCATCCACCACCGACGGCGCCCTGGTCAACGGACAGGCCGCCTTCTGCGTCTTCGGGAAGGCGATCACATCGCGAATCGACTCCGCACCCAACAGGATCGCCATCAACCGATCCATGCCGAGCGCCAACCCACCGTGCGGCGGCGCACCAAACTCCAAAGCGCGCAACAAGAAACCGAACTTCTCCTCCGCCTCCTCTGGCCCGATGTTCAACAACTCCAGCATGCGCATCTGCATGCGCGGATCGTGAATACGGATCGAACCGCCACCCACCTCGCTGCCGTTGAGCACCAGATCATAGGCGCGCGACCGTACCCCGTCCACCCCTTCGGCCCCCTCAGCCGTCAACCGGGCGAAATCCTCCTCCATGGGCGCGGTGAACGGATGATGCACCGAGGTGAACCGCTTGCTCTCCTCATCCCACTCCAACAGCGGGAACTCCGTCACCCAGGCAAACGAGAAGGGGACATCGTCCATGATCGAACGCTCACGCCCGAGCTTGACGCGCAGACGACCCAAAGACTCGTTCACCACCTTGAGCCGATCCGCCCCGAAGAACAACAAGTCGCCCGTCTCGACACCGGTCGCAGTGGCAATCGCCTCCAGCTCCGCCTCGTTGAAGAACTTGACGATCGGTGACTGCCAGCCCCCCTCGCGCCACGGCCCGTTGACCTTGATCCAGGCCAACCCCTTGGCCCCATAAATGCCGACGAATTCGGTGCACTCGTCGATCTCCTTGCGCGTCAACGCCGCACCGCCCGGCACCCGCAACGCCTTGATCGCCCCCTGCTGCCCGCGCCGCCCGGTCAGACGCACCGCATCGGCGAACACCTTGAAGCCGGTCGTTTTCATCATCCCGGTCAGATCGGTCAACCCCATGCGGATGCGCGTATCCGGGGCATCCAGACCGTAACGGTCCATGGCCGCAGCATAGGTCATGCGCGGAAAAGGCAGATTCAAGCGGATATCGAGCACCTCGGCAAACAGTCGTGCCACCACCTGCTCAACCAGTCCGATCACCTGATCCGGATCCACGAAGCTCATCTCAAGATCGACCTGGGTGAACTCCGGCTGCCGGTCGGCACGCAGATCCTCATCGCGGAAACAGCGGGTGATCTGGAAATAACGGTCATATCCCGAGATCATCAGCAACTGCTTGAAGAGCTGCGGCGACTGCGGCAGGGCGTAGAACTCACCCGGATTAACCCTTGAGGGCACCAGATAGTCACGCGCCCCCTCCGGGGTGCTGCGCGTGAGCATCGGGGTTTCGATCTCCAGAAATCCCGCCTCATCCAGTCCCCGCCGGATCGCCTGCATCGCCCGATGACGCGCGATCAGATTTCTTTGCATCTCCGGACGGCGCAGATCCAAAAACCGGTAGGTCAACCGCACCGCCTCGCTCACCTCCTCGTCAAGCTGGAACGGCAGCACCGCTGCGGCGTTGAGAATGGTCACCCGCTCCACCCGCACCTCGATCAGCCCGGTCGGCAGCTTGGGGTTTTCCGTCTCCGCCGGACGGCGCCTCACCACCCCCGACACCTGCACCACATACTCGTTGCGCAACGCATGCGCCTGGGCATGGGGCTCCCCCTCCTCCGGACTGAACACCACCTGCACCAGACCGGTGCGGTCGCGCAGATCCACGAAGATCACCCCGCCGTGATCCCGACGACGATTCACCCAACCGCACAACGTGACCCGCTGATCCACCAATGTTTCACGCACTTCGTTGCAATAATGACTGCGCTCCATCACGACTCCCCCTCTCCATCCGTGGCCGCTTCGGGCGATCCCTCACCCTCCGACTCCGCTTCCTCTTCCATCAAAGGCTCGCCAGTACGAGCACGTTTCAATGCCTCGTCCACCAGATCCACCATGTAGGCCTGCTCCATCTCCTTGATGCCGACACTCAACTCCTGGGCACGCTCATAGGCGCTCACCGCACCCTCGAAATCCCCGTTGCCGTGCCGGAGCAGACCGCGCAGATAGTGGTTGAACGGGTTGTCCGGGTTGCCGGCCAATGCCAGATCGACCCACTCGCCGGCACTCTCCAGCCGGCCCTGATCGATGTAGAAGGCGGCCAGCTTCTGTGCCACCTGCCACCCCTCGATCTTGCGCAGACTCCGGTACTCATCGAGCAGAAACCGCTCGCCCTCATCCTGCAAGCCCGCCTCCACCAGCCACTCGGCGTACCGGGCGATCCAGTAATCGACCAACAGGAACGAATCCTCCCGGTCGCCATCCAGCATCCGTTTCAACAGGGCCAAGGCGGTATCGATCTCCCCTTCCCCCTGATAGGCCGCCGCCATTTCGGCCAGCACCAGCGGCGCACACTTCTCCACCGGCACGGTATCGAGTACGTCCAGATTCATCTCCTGGATGATCCGTGAGGTTGCCATGGCCCGCATCATCGGCGAGGGGGAACCGATCTTCCAGATCACCGACTCCTCGGAGTCCAGATGACACTGCTTGAATTTCTTGCCCGAACCGCATGGACAGGCATCGTTGCGACCAATCTTGGGCGGATTCACCGGACGCGCGGAACGGGCCGCGAAACCGTTCTCCGGACGCGGTGCCATGGCCATCAGACGCTCGGCGAAATAGTGGAACCATTTGAAAAATGGACCCGACTCGGCCTGTTCATCGTCGGCCAGCCAGCGCGTCAATGCCACGACATCGTTCAGCCGCACGGCTTCCACCAGGGCATTGACATAGATTTCCGGTTGATTGAGATCTTTGGGTGAACCCACGGTGAACAGCTCCTTCCAAGTTGATGGGTAAAGCCTCCTTTTAACGCATCCTGGAATTCTACCCAACTGCTTTTGTCAACGCCAGTCTGGACAAAATCGAATTCTTGAAAAAAAATAGATTGGTTGAAAAAAATCGGAGGTCTCCGTACCTTCTACAAAAAACCCCACTCAAAAAATCCGGCCAACAATCCGGGAATCTTTCCGCAATTTGGCCCGTTGCCCCATTCAGGATAACCGCTCGATGACTCTCCGCACCCGTTTCGCCCCCTCGCCTACCGGATTTCTGCACATCGGCGGCGCGCGTACCGCACTCTTCTGTTATCTGCATACCCGTCGTCATGGCGGCACCTTCATCCTGCGCATCGAGGATACCGATACCGAACGCTCGACTCAGGAGGCGGTCGATGTGATCCTCGAAGGGCTCAACTGGCTGGGACTGCCACCCGACGAAGGCCCCTTCTTCCAGTCGCATCACACCCAACGCTATCTGGAAGTGGTCGATCAACTGCTCGCCTCCGGCCACGCCTACGTCTGCACCTGTTCAAAAGAGCGGCTCGACGCGGTGCGCGAACAGCAGCGGGAGAAGGGCGACAAACCCCGTTACGACGGTTTGTGCCGGGAGCTCAATCTGCCGCGCGACGCCACCCCACACGTTATCCGCTTCAAGACCCCATACGATGGGGAGATCTTTTGGCAAGATAAAATCCAGGAAACCATCCGCTTTGCCAACTCCGAACTGGATGATCTGATCCTGGTCCGTACCGACGGCTCGCCGACCTACAACCTGGCGGTGGCGGTCGATGATCACGACATGGGCATCACCCTGGTGATCCGCGGGGAGGATCATATCAGCAATACACCGCGGCAGATGCATCTGTTCCGCGCCCTGGGCTGGAAGATCCCGGAGTACGCCCACATGCCGCTGCTGCACGGCTCGGATGGCGCCAAGCTCTCCAAACGGCACGGCGCGGTGTCGGTGCTGCAATACCGCGAGGAGGGGTTCCTGCCCGCCGCGCTCAACAACTACCTGGCCCGACTCGGCTGGTCGCACGGCGAACAGGAGATCTTCACCATGGAGGAGCTGCAACGGCTCTTCGATATCAGCCAGCTGGGACGCTCGGCAGCGATCTTCGATCGCGCCAAGCTCTCCTGGATCAACGGCCACCACATCCGCGCAGCCTCACCCGAACAGCTGTTGCCGGAGCTGGCGTTTCAACTCGGACGGCTCGGCATCGATCCCGTCCCTTCCAAAGAAGCGCTGACCCGCATCCTGCCGGAGTTCCAACCGCGCGCCGCCACCCTGGTGGAGATGGCGCAGAAAAGCCGATTCCTGTTCATCGACTCGGTACTCCCCTACGAGGAGAAGGCCGCTCGCAAACATCTGACCCCTGCCGTACGCGCCCCCCTGGCCACCCTGGCCGAGGCACTCGCACAGACGACCGAATGGACCCTTCCAGCACTCGACACCGCCTTTCAGGCCACGCTCACTGCCCACGGTCTGAACATGGGACAACTCGCCCAGCCGCTGCGCGTGCTCCTGACCGGCAGCGCCGCCTCACCCGGCATTCTGGAGACCCTCTGGATGCTCGATCGGGAAAAATGTTTGTCCCGCATCCGCGAGGGGTTGGTGTTTCTGGATGGCGCGGACGACTGATCCCGCTCCAAGTTTGAACACAGGCTTGAAACCCGGAGAAGTCGCGCACCTTGAGTTGAACGCCGCCCCAGTGTATCTGACGATAAGGGCGTTGATTACCGACATTCGGACGATTAACGAATATCAAAAACGAACGGGACATCCAGTTTTTTTAGAAAAAACTTGCCAAAAAATTGCAAAGAACCTATAGTACATCTCCCTGTACAGATGAAATGTTTCACTTAAACTGACACTCTTAACCCCAACTGTCGCACCCCTCGCAAGGAGAAATCCCATGGAACTTCCAACCCTGGAAGAGATCCTGGAAAAGCGCGGCTTTGTCAAAAGCGTTGGTTTCAACGATTACCAGGACTACATCGAGGCCAACGAACAGAAGTTCCGTCCTGCCTTGTTGAATCTCCCCGGCATCTTCACCGAGGGCAGCATGCATCTCGCTTTGGGCCGCATCATCCCAACCAAAAAGCTCAAACTAAAGCCTTGATCCATGTCTGTGCCCACCTCTGAACTGGAGTCCGCAAGAAGCCAGGCAATTTTCTGCGTGCTGGATTTTTATAACAATAGTTTTGTTCGCCATCTTGCAATCGCCATCTCTTATTCAGAAAAGATTCCAGAGGAGATGAACAACCACGTTCGCAACGCCTTTTCCCATCTGGCGCGCATTCAGCACATCAACCAGATCGAGGAGATCCAAAAAGAGGCGGATTGTGCCATTGCACACATCGAACGGGCCAACCGGGACTGCTTGAAAGCTGCCATCATCTACGCGCGCGGCAGGCTCGACGATCTCATCCTGGAAGTCCATTTCCATCACGGCACTCTCAC
Organism: Magnetococcus sp. YQC-9; assembly: GCA_039908105.1. Classification (GTDB taxonomy): domain Bacteria; phylum Pseudomonadota; class Magnetococcia; order Magnetococcales; family Magnetaquicoccaceae; genus Magnetaquiglobus. The sequence goes on along the minus strand of JAMOBI010000043.1, from coordinate 3,520 downwards.
ACCCGCGCTGGAGACGCAATTCAAGCGGCTGGTACAAGAACGCAAACAGGCCTATATCACCGAAACACGCGGCGATGGTGCACAGACCGAAAAACTGGAAACCATCCTGCGTTTAACCGAGCACCTCAGCGATCAGATCAAGCAGCATTACCAGGAGGCCGGCAGCCGTTTAACACCCCTACAACGCCGCATGAAACGCTGGTTCCGTCCCATCAACCTCTTCGTCACACTGCTCCTCGGAACCGCATTTGGCGTTGTTATCCGCCCTCATGTGGATCAGTGGTTCTCCCGCCTCTTCCAATAAAATCCCATCTCCCGGAAACACACACCCATCGCAAGATTGCGCTTGACTCCGGGCAACAATCGTGCGATAATTATTCTTTGTCAGCACCCATATTGGCGGATCGTCTAACGGTAGGATAGAGGATTCTGACTCCTCCAGTCTAGGTTCGAATCCTAGTCCGCCAGCCATCTTAAATCACCCGTTGACACGCTTTAGATCACCCCCCGTTTCAAACGCCTTTAAAAAATCACCAGGAGTTCTCGATGGGCGAACGCATCACGAATCTGCTGCTCGAATGGATGGGGCAGCTGGATTACTTCGCCATTTTCGTTCTCATGGCCATGGAAAGCTCCATCTTCCCCGTCCCGTCCGAACTGGTGATGATTCCGGCGGGCTATCTGGTCTCGACCCAGAAACTCACCTGGTCCGGTTCAATCCTCGCCTCCAGTCTCGGCAGCATCGTCGGGTCGCTTGCCAGCTACTACCTGGCCCTCTGGCTCGGACGCCCCTTCATCGCCCGCTTCGGACGTTATCTGTTGATCACCGAAAAACATCTGCAACAGACCGAAACCTTCTTTGACAAACACGGGGAGATCTCCATCTTCACCGGACGCTTTCTGCCCGGCGTGCGCCATCTCATCTCCATGCCCGCCGGCGTCGGACGCATGCGCCTGCTGCCCTTTTCGATCTACACCCTGGTCGGAGCCACGATCTGGAACATCATTCTCCTGGTCATGGGCTACGTAATCGGCGAAAATCAAGCCTGGGTCAAACAGAACACCCTCTGGGTGGTGGCAGCCGCTGCCCTGTTCGCCCTGCTTCTGATCGGGGGATATGTGGCATGGCAAAAGCGTCGAGCTTAAAAAAACTCATCACGCTTGTCTGCTCGGTCTGCGCAGGGCTCAAGGAGCGTCGAGCCAATTTCTCCACACCACCCCAACAACCGCCAGTTCTCCCGCGCGTTCCCCATCCCGATCTCATGCTCCACGAAACCGCCATGCGCGCGGCGGCCAATACCATCGTCATCACCGATGTTTCCGGACGCATCCAGTGGGTCAATCCGGCCTTCACCCGCTCGACCGGCTACTCCTTCGAGGAGGCCGTGGGCTGCAATCCGCGCATCCTCAAATCCGACCACCAGGATCAGGCATTCTACCGCCACCTCTGGAATACCATTCTGTGCGGCCAGGTATGGCGCGGCGTCTTCATCAACAAACGCAAGGACGGCAGCCTGATCCACGAGGAGTCCACCATCACGCCGGTCATCAACCCCGCCGGACGCATCACCCACTTCATCGCCATCAAGCTGGATGTCACCGAACGGGTACGCATCGAAAGGGAGCTCAAAGAGGCCACGATCAAGGCCGAAGCTGCCAATCAGGCCAAGAGCGACTTTCTGGCCACCATGAGCCATGAAATCCGCACCCCGTTGAACGTCGTACTCGGCATTCTCGAACTGCTCAAGGATTCCCATCCGGACGCGGCGAGTCAGGAGCAGATTCAACTGGCCACCACCTCCGGCAGATCGTTGCTCTTCCTGATCAACGACATTCTCGACTATTCAAAAATCGAAGCCGATCAACTGGCCCTCGAATCGGTCCCCTTCAACCTGGCTGAACTGCTCGCCCAAACCACTCAGGCGATGATGCCTTTGGCCCAGGAAAAAGGGATCACCATCAAGTGCTTCTTTCCCCGAATTTTTCCGTCTGCCGTGATGGGCGATCCCAACCGGATCCGGCAGATCTTCACCAACCTGATCGGCAATGCGATCAAATTCACCCCGCCCGACGGTCATATCACCTGTCTGGGAGGACCGATCGCACGCACCGAGGGGCGCATCGAGTATCTCTTCGAGGTTCGCGATACCGGCATCGGCGTGCCGGTTGAGGAGCAGCAACGCATCTTCGAGCGGTTTGCCCAGGCCAATGCCGCCACCACTCGGCAGTTCGGCGGTACCGGATTGGGACTGGCCATCTGTCGCCGGCTGATCCGCATGATGGGCGGTGAAATCGAGGTCGATGACAACCCGCACGCCGTTTCCGGCGCCTCGTTCATCTTCACGCTCGCCCTGCGTGAACAGGGTACGGCGGATTTGGAACCGGTCACCACCTCAACGCTGGCATCATCCGTGACCACGCCATCGCCATCGATCGACAATGCCCGGATTCTCATCGTCGATGACCAAAGCGCCAACCTCACCGTCACCCTCGGCATGCTCACCAAGATCGGCTGTGCCCGCAGCCGTTGCGTCACGGCCACGAGCGGTCTTTTGGCCCTGGAGCATTTTCAGGCCGACTCTTTCGATCTGGTGTTCATGGATTGTCAGATGCCGCTCATGGACGGCTATCAGACCACCCGTCTGATCCGCCAATGGGAGCAGCAGCAGGAACGCCTGCCCGTGCCGATCGTCGCCTTGACCGCCGATGTCACGCAGCACAACCGCCAAACCGGTCGTGAGGCGGGCATGAACGATTTTTTGGCCAAGCCGGTCTCACTCGAGGAGTTGCGACAGATGCTGCAAAAGCATCTGACCACAAAAGAGACTCCGGAAGTGCCGCTCGTCCTGCCCTCGACCGCCCTTCCCGAGGTGATCGAGGCGCTGGTGGCCCTGGGACTCGATACCGAGGAAATCCCCGGCATCGCCCAGTTGATCAGCGAACAATTCCCGGAACTGTTGGATGCTTTGGAGCACGAATTGGCCTCTGGTCACCATGAGCAGGCACGGGCCACCTCGCACGTCTTGCGCGGCTCCATGTTGCATTCGGTCTTTCCCCAGATGCAGCAAGAGACCCGGGCATTACATGATGCGGTACGCAGCAAAAATTGGGAGTTGGCCAGACGCCAATTGCAGCGGGTACGCATGGCATTTGACCCGATTCAACGGGAGCTGCGCTCTTGGCTGGCAGGTCAACAGAACTGATTTGACAGCTTGAAAGTTTCGCTTTATTGGTGAGGTAGTTGCAAAAACCAACTTATTGTTTTTTCTGGTTTCCATTGCCTTGCTATCTATTTGATTCGCATGCGATTTTAAATAAAAATAACTCGCATTAAAAACTTTTTGATAGGTTTTGCAACTACCTCTGGTGAAAAAAAAGAGAGGGTCTGGGAGACTCGGTGGTGCCTTACGTTAACCTAGCGGATCAACCAAGCTGATTTGACTGATTGCGATGGTCTGGCACGCCAGTCACCAACCCTTAAAGCCTCTGTCACGCGGCTTTGTTCTTGGGCCATGTTCGC
>JAMOBI010000042.1:0-31013 GCA_039908105.1 Magnetococcus sp. YQC-9 | reverse complement strand
ACCTATCAAAAAGTTTTTAATGCGAGTTATTTTTATTTAAAATCGCATGCGAATCAAATAGATAGTAAGGCAATGGAAACCAGAAAAAACAATAAGTTGGTTTTTGCAACTACCTCCAGAAAAAAACGACACATTCCAAGCAGGTTCGGTTTAGACAATTGCCAAACAGCCAAAAAATTCCCCTCACTCCGAACGCGCCAGACGCACTCCAATGCTGACATGTCGATTATCCGGCGTACTCCAGCCACGATCCGCACTGCGCAGATTGACCGCCTTGTCGTACCACGAACCGCCACGCAACACGCGAAAACCTTTTGCACTGTCAACACAGATGGGATTCCTCTGCTGCGGGGCCAATTTGGTATAAAAATCATCGCAGTACCAATCCGCGACCCACTCCGACACATTGCCGTGCATGTCGTAAAGACCCCAAGCGTTCGGCGGAAACCGCTCCACCGGGGTCGTAGCCCGACGGAACACCTTTCCCGGATTGAAAACACCCTGCTCGCGGAAATTGGCCTGCTGCTCGGCATCCAGGCTGGTGCCGAAGGCATACGGCGTATCGCTGCCGGCACGCGCGGCATACTCCCACTCCGCCTCGGTCGGCAGCCGGAACACCCCCTCGCCCATCCCGTTCAACGTGCGAATAAATTTTTGTGCCTCCTCCCAGCTCACCCGTTCCACGGGATGGTGCTCGCTCAAGGCGAAATGAGCCGGATTGTTGTCCATCACCCGCAACCACTCCCCCTGGGTCACCTCGTGACGCCCGATCCAATAACCGTCGAGACACACCTCATGTCGCGGCCCCTCATCGAGATCACGGCCAAACTCCCCCTCCGGGCTCCCCATGACAAAACAACCGCCCGGCAGATGGACGAACGGCATGCCGACAAAATCGCGCTCCTCGGGCCTTTCACCTCCCTGGAGCGGCGCAACACTCACCAATCCGAGCAGCAAAACGATCCAACGCCTCACCCCAACCACCGTATCACCCCCTGCGGCGCAAGAATGCCAACAAGGCCTCCTCGGACATCGGACGACCATGGAAAAAGCCCTGCACCTCGTTGCAGCCATGACCATGCAGAAAATCGTGCTGCAACCGGGTCTCCACCCCTTCGGCAATCACCGTCAGATTCAGACTGTGGGCCAGACCGATCACCGTGCGGATGATCGCCGCATCTTCCAGATCCTCCACGCAGTTGTTCACGAAAGACTGATCGATCTTCAAGTTATCGATCGGAAACCGTTTCAGATACTTCAAGGAAGAGAACCCGGTGCCGAAATCGTCGATTGAGAGCCGCACCCCCACCTCGGAGAGCGATTTCAACTTCACCAGCGTCTCGACCGCATCCCCCATGGCGATGCTCTCGGTCAACTCCAACTCCAAAAGACCCGCCTCCAGACCGCTTGACAACAAGGTCTCGGTGACCCGATCCACAAAATCGGGTTGCTCGAACTGAATTCCTGAGAGATTGACCGCCATCCGAAATGGCCGGATCCCGGAGGCAAACCAGCGGCTGGCGCGCTGGCACGCCTCGGCCAGCGCCCAGTTACCCATCGGAATGATCAGTTTGGTCTCCTCGGCCAACGGGATGAACTCTCCCGGCGCCACCATGCCGTATCCGGGACGGTGCCAACGGATCAGCGCCTCGACCCCGGCCAGTTCGCCGGAGGACAGATCGATCTGTGGCTGGAAGTAAAGATCGAACTCACCGCGATCCAAAGCCATGCGCAGACTGGCCTCCATGCGCATCCGGGCCAGTGCGAGCGCATTCATCTCGTTACGATAGAACTGAAAATTGTTTCGTCCACGCTCCTTGGCATGATAAAGCGCAGCATCGACATTCTTCATCAGCGTCTTGACATCCTCGCCATCGAGCGGATGAACGCCGATGCCAATGCTGGCCCCTGCGAAGAACTCCACCTCGTGGATCACAAACGGCACACGCATCGCCTCAAGCAGGGTGTCGGCCAGCTGGGCAACGGTCTGCGAATCCTCGGTCTTGGAGAGGATCACCGCGAACTCATCCCCTCCCAGACGACTCAGACTCCCTCGTCCGCCGAGGATCGCCCCCAGCCGGCGGCTCACCTCAACGATCAAGGCATCGCCGACATCGTGCCCCATGGTCTCGTTGACCACCTTGAAACGGTCGAGATCCAATTGCAGCACCCAGACCATCGAACCGGCCTCGCGTGCCTCGTCGAGCACAAAATTCAACCGCTCCTGGAACAGATGGCGATTCTGGGATTCGCGCAGTTCGGTCAGATCGGAGAAGACCGCGATGTAGTTCTCGATCCCGCCCCCCGGGGCTTGCACCGCCGAGATGTTGGCCCACTGCGGATAGATGGAACCATCCTTGCGCCGGTTGCGGAACTCCCCTTGCCACTGACCGTTGGCGGTCAGGTCACGCCAGAGTTTCACGTAGAACTCCGGCGCATGCAGGCCCGATTTGAGCAGGCTCATGCGCTGTCCCACCACCTCGTTGGAGGTATAGCCGGTGATGCGCGTGAAGGCGGGATTGACAGAACGGATCACCGCGTTGCCATCGGTCACCACGATCCCTTCGTTGGTGTTGTCAAAGACGCGTGCCGCCAGGGAGAGCTGATGGCTGGAACGGCTGTTCTCCAACAGGTAATGGACCCGGTTGCGCAGGATCGCCCAGTGGATCGGCTTGGTGATGAAATCGGCGGCACCGGACTCAAAGGCCCGGTCGACCGAGTCATCGTCGTTCAAACCGGTGATCATCAATACCGGCACATGTCTGGCATCCGCGCGGGCCTTGAGACGCCGGCAGGCCTCGAAACCATCCATCACCGGCATCTTGGCATCCATGAGCACCACATCGGGAATCCCGGAGTCGAGCGCTTCAAAGACCTGCGAACCATTGGCCAACGCCTGCACCGTATAACCCTGCTTCTCCAGAAAACGGCTCAACATGATCCGGGTGACCGGATCATCATCCACGACAAAAAAAAGCGGAGTGGTTGCCAGTTCCATAACCTTTTAGCCTCGCAACCCTTCCAGAGCAGCAAACGGGCAGGCGGGTTCGGATTGCAGTTCGATCAACTCGGCGGTATGGGTGGCATCGTCATAGAGCATGGCCGTGGCACGCTGGCCAAAGCCGTGCAGAGAACCGGGATTGAGCACCAGGGTTTCACCCTTCCATTCGTTGACCACCCGGTGGGTGTGACCGCTGATCACCAGCCGGTAGGCGCCACTGGCAATCAGCGCATCTCTCAAACGAGCGGTCGTGCCGTGATACAGAGCGATGCGACCGGTTCCGCCTGGGGTGTCGAGTTCGAGAAACTCCCCTTCGAGCCGACCCTGGATCCTGGCCATGGCACGCATCAGACCAGCCCGTTCGCCGTCGTTGTTGCCGAACACCGCCGACACCTCGAAACCGTTCATGGTCAGAATCGTCGCCGGGCAGACGATATCGCCGGCATGCAGGATGCTCGTCACCCCGAGTTGGCGAAAACGCGCCATGGCCCGTTCCATGTGTTCCAGATGATCATGCGAGTCGGAAATCACGCCTATCTTCATAAACCGCACCCAGCTTGGAATCTGTCGTTTTTTCTGGTGAAAAAAAAGAGCGGGTCTGGGAGATTCCTCTCCCAGGGTTTTGCTTTTGACTTTAGCGCGCTCTTCAAAAGAAGCATTTTTCGCGTCTTTTGCGAAAAATGCGCAGCGCCTTCGCGAGCATCGTTGCCGTTTTTTACCGTGGAACTCGTGCTTTTGGAGTTCCACGGTCGGGGGGTGAGGGGGTTCTCCCCCCATCATGCTTTTTTTACCGTGGAACTCGTGCTTTTGGAGTTCCACGGTCGGGGGGTGAGGGGGTTCTCCCCCCATCATGCAAGTTTGGAAACGATGCTCGCATCTTGCACACAGCCTTTCAAGAAAACCACCCATCCCAAAACAGGTGCGGTTTAACCGCCTCATTCACTCCGCTCCACCGGCAAATCGGCCTGCCGCCACTCCGGAAACCCCTCCTCCAGCCGCCTGGCCGCAAACCCCTTCTCCCGCAACCGGGCCACCGCCTCGAAAGAGAGCACACAATAGGCCCCGCGACAGTAGGCCACCACCTCGCGATCCGGCGGCAACTCGTGCAACCGCCGCTCCAGCTCGCGCAACGGGATGTTGAACGAGCGTGGCAGATGACCCGCCTGATACTCCTCGTGCGGTCGCACATCGAGTACCGTCACGGAGCCCTCGCGCATCCTCTCCAGAAGCGTCTCGCGCGCCAAAGGCTCCATGCCATCCTTGGTCAAAAGATAACTGCGCACCAGGGCATCGACCTCGGTCAGATGACGCTCCGACAACCGACGGATCACACCCAGCAGCGTGACGATCTCCGAATCCGAAAGCCGGTAATGAACGTACAACCCCTCCTTGCGCGCCTCCACCAGACCCGCCTGACGCAACTGCTGCAAATGCTTGGAGGTGTTGGCCACCGACAGACCGCTCAGTTGCGCCAACGCCTCCACGCTCCGCTCGCCCTGGGCCAGAAACTCCAGCATCGCCAGCCGATGCCCCTGCCCCACCGCCTTGCCGATCCGGGCCAAATGCTCGAAGAGTTGTTGCTTGAAAGAATCCGACACAGAAACCTTGCCCCGACCCACATTGTCATCAAAATAGCCGACTTTGCGCCCATGGTTTCAGAACCACAAATCCAGGGCAAGTGCAAAAAGAGACTTGACAGAATATCTGCATATTGATTGAATAGCACTCAACCATCAGGTTGAATTGTACCACCTGATACCCAGGGACTGCCAACCGGAACACCTTCTTGAAAGGAGTTCATCCATGCCATCCGAAACCATGCTGCGTTTGGGGATCTTTTTGGGTATTCTGCTGCTGGTGGCGCTTTGGGAGGCCATCGCGCCGCGCCGACAACGTACGCTGACACGCCGGGAACGCTGGATGCCCAATCTGACGTTGGTGATCCTCAACACGTTGCTGATCCGTATCACCTTTCCTGTGACTGCGGTGGGGCTGGCGACGATTGGACAGGAGCGGGGCTGGGGACTTCTCAATCAGCTCAACTGGCCGGAATGGCGGATGGTACTGCTTGCGATCGTGGTGCTGGATCTGCTCATCTACCTGCAACACGTTCTGTTTCATGCCCTGCCGCTGCTCTGGCGGCTGCACATGGTCCACCATGCGGATCTGGATCTGGATGTCACCTCCGGATTGCGTTTTCATCCTGTGGAAATCCTGCTCTCCATGGGCATCAAGCTGATGGCGGTGCTGGCAATCGGCCCATCACCCGAAGCGGTGCTGATCTTCGAGGTGCTGCTCAATGCCACGGCCATGTTCAACCACGGCAACATCCGCATGCCGGAGGAGCTTGATCGGGCGCTGCGCTGGCTGGTGGTCACCCCGGACATGCACCGTTCGCATCACTCCCATCTGGTCCCGGAGGCCAACATGAACTTCGGCTTCAATCTCTCCCTCTGGGACCGACTCCTGGGAACCTACTGGCCCCGACCCGCCGAAGGGCACGAAGGCATGGAGATCGGTCTGGAGCATCAACGCGAACCGGAGCGCTGTCAACCCCTGACCGCCCTGTTGTTGATGCCCGTGCGCGCCAAGCAGGGGGAATATACCATCAACCGGCGCTGGTAAATCGAGGCTGTGCGATGAACCACTCCCTTGCCGAATGTGGGCCACCCGCCCCCCGACTGATCGACCGGGCCCGAGCCCTTCACCGGGCACGCCATCTGTACTTCATGCCGGTCAGCCAACAACGCTCCCAGGCCGGACGCTACGCTTGGTGGATCAAGGCGCTCAGCTGGGTTGCCTTTGCCTGGGCCTTTCTCGGCTGGCTGAATGAAACCTGGTTTTTCAAATTCAACTCGCCCCTCTGGCTCAACCGGCATACCGAATCGGTGATCATCCTCCTCTTCGGTCTGTGGCGCATCACGGCAGAGAAGAATCCCTACACCCGCCGCCGGTTGATCATCCTGGTGGCCAATGTCACCGTGCTCTGGTGGCTGATCCCCTCGGTCTACCCCTTCATCGAACCGTATGCCGGCTATCTGGCCGGACTGCCGGCCTTCCCCTCGCTGCACACCCCCGGCACGCTCACCTTCTTTCTGGTGCTCATCGCCGTTTACTTGTTCGGACGCCGGGTCATCTGCGGCTTCAACTGCCCCTGTGTGGCCATCCGCGAGGTGGTGGGCTTTCCCTTCCGCCATGTTGATCATGTGCCGCGCTCACCTCTGGCCTGGCGTCTGCGCCATCTGAAATGGCTCTGGTTCGCCTTGTACCTGGGCGCGATGTGGGCGGTGATGCAACCGGCCAACAACACCACCTCGGCCTATCTGGGCTTCTTCGGCCTGATGGTTGGGCTACCCTATTTCATCACCTTTCTGCTTTCACCCTGGATCGGCAATCGCGGCTACTGCCGTTTCCTGTGCCCCTTTGGGGCCACCTTCGGCCTGCTCAACAAGGCTGGCCAGTTTCACCTCGACTACCAGGCCGACCGCTGCATCCAGTGCGGCAAGTGCGAAAAGGTGTGCGACATGTCGATCCCGGTCTGGCGGTTGGGCGCGGCCAATCAGGGCAAGGTGGATACCACCGAATGCATGGGCTGTGCGCGTTGCATCACCGAATGCCCCACCAACAGCCTGGCCATCCACGATGTGCGCAACCGGTTTTTTCCGACCGTGCGGCAGGATCGGAAGCAGCTGCTCCAACGTGCAGCGTGGCAACGGAGTGCCGTGCGTTGGCAAAGCACCGGCTATGCGCTGCTTTTGGCCTGGATTCTGGCCGAAGCGGTCCATTATGCCAACCAGGTTGGTACCTTGAACGAACTGCCGGCACGACTGGGGGCGCTATGCGGATTGCCATACCTCTTTTGGTAATGCTGCTCCTCTGGCCGTGGGGCACTGCCCGGACCGGTCTGGAACCGGCTGCCAAGGGCACGGGCGAGCATGCCAATCAATGGCGCCCGGACCCGATGCACGAATATTGGGATCCGGGCACCCACCATCGTCCGGAGAGGGAGCGGGTGGAGGGTGTTTTTACCAGTGAGGCGTGCCTGGAGTGTCATGCCGTGGTCACACCCGGCATCGTCAAGGATTGGCGGGCGAGCCGTCATGCCCAGACAGATAAACCGGTTTACTGTTCAGCCTGTCATGGGGAGAATCACCAGAAGCTGAGTCTCCCCACGCCGCAGATTTGCGGCACCTGCCACCCGCAGCGGCTGGCCCAAATGGAAGAGGAGAAGAGATACGGCTTCCCCAGCCACGCCCTGGCCATGGAACGGGCGGTTGATTCCAAACACTTCGCCGACAAACCCAAGGCCGAGGTCGCCTCATGTCTGCAGTGCCATTCGGTGGCCACCAAGTGCGACTCCTGCCACACCCGGCATCGTTTCGATGCCGCCGAAGCGCGCCGTCCGGAGGCCTGCATCACCTGTCACAGCGGTCCGCCCCATCCGGACGATGACTCTTTTTTCCAGAGTGCCCATGGCCGGCTCTACCGGGAGCAGGGGCGTGGATGGGAGTGGCGCAAACCGCTCAGCAAGGGAAATTACCCTGGACCCACCTGTGCCTACTGCCACATGAAGGATGGCAACCATCAGGTCGCGGACAAGGCGGTCTGGAAGTTTGGCATCCGGCAGATCAACCCGGCCAGTGCCGAGAATCAGATCAAGCGCAAACGGTGGCTGGAGAGCTGCGTGGATTGCCACACCCCGGAGGTGGGGAAAACGTTGTTTAATGCATTGGATGCCGAGCGATCACAGAGTTGGGATAAACTCTATGGGGTAGAGCGGTTATTGAAAGGATTGCGCAGCGCGGGCCAACTGACCCCATCCGCCAGTGACCGCCCCCCCTACCCCATGGACTGGCTGGCCAAACTGTGGCCCAAGGAACGGATCGGCTTCTACGAGGGACAGGCATCGGCGTTCTACAACGTCAGCGCCATCGAGCGGGACTATTTCGAGTTGTGGTATTTTACCAATCTGGGTGCCTACAAAAGCATGGCGCACGGCGCCGGGGAACTGGCCACGCGGTTTCATGGCAAAATGGAGCAAGAGATCCAGGCCATCGGCGCGCAGGCCGAACGGCTGCGAGAAAAAAGAACGGCGCCTATCGATCTGAAACCCCTCTGGCTGGATGGCGAGTACACCCGTTTCAATCAAGAGCACAACTAAAAACGGCAACCCGCATAGGATGCGTCGCTTTTACTGGTAAAAAAAAAGAGAGGGTCTGGGAGATTCATCTCCCAGAGTTTTGCTTTTGACTTTGACTTTAAACCGCACCTGCTTTGGGATGCGTAGTTTTTTGCAAAGCTGCGTGCAAGATGTGGCGTCCTTTCCAAAAAGCGGTAACGACGCTCACGAAGGCCGCACACGGCTTGGCAGCCAACGATGCTTCTTCTAAGATTATTGCCATACAACAACCGCCTGGAACGAGTCAGATGATGAATACGCAGCCAAACGGGTCTCTGGATGCTTCCCCATCCTCTCCAAAAAACAACCGGATGCGCTTAATCGCCGGGATGCTCTTACTCCTGGCCGTTGCCCTCGCCTGGCACTACCGGCAGGAACTGGATCCTGTACGTCTGCAAACCCAGGTACAGGCGTGGGGAACAGCGGGCATGGCGCTGTTCGTCGGGATCTACGCTTTAGCCACGGTGCTGTTTCTGCCGGGTTCGGTGCTCACGTTGGCTTCCGGGGCGCTCTTCGGTCCCTGGCTCGGTGGGTTTCTCAGTCTGACCGGTGCCACGGTCGGCGCCGGCATCGCCTTTTTGATCGCGCGCCATCTGGCCGGGGATTGGGTGGCTGGCCGGGCGAGCGGCATGACGGCCCGACTGCTGGCCGGCGTGGAGCTGGAGGGGTGGCGTTTCGTCGCCTTCGTGCGGCTGGTGCCGGCTTTTCCCTTTAATCTACTCAACTATGCCCTCGGTTTAACGCGCATCCGTTTCGCTCACTACCTGATCACCTCGTTTGTTTGCATGGCGCCCGGCGGTTTGGCTTACGCCTGGCTGGGACATGCCGGACGGGAGGCGGCCTCTGGCAGTGCCGATGCGGTACGCACCGGGCTGTGGGCCCTGGCGCTCTTGACGCTGGTGATGCTTCTGCCACGTTGGATCGGCAAGCTGCGTGCGCAAAACAATCCCGCCACCAACAGCCTTACCACGATACGATTGAAGGAGTTGATCGATGGCGGCACGGAGCTCGTGGTGGTCGATGTGCGCGATGCCGTGGATTTCTGCGGTGACAGCGGCCATCTGCCCGGCTCAATCAACATCCCGTTGCCCCAACTCGATGCCCGCCTGGAGGAGGTGCGCCGCATCGGGCGTCCTCTGGCACTCATCTGCCACACCGATCGTCGCTCTGCCGAGGCGGTGCGCCGTCTCGAAGCTCAAGGGATCGGACCGCTCCATCTGGTATTGGGCGGGGTCAAACAGTGGCGGCAGGAGGGATTTCCGATCGAACGATGATATTCTGATGGAAGCGCCATCCTTGATACAACGCATTTACGCAGCACGGGAAATCCTCGGCATCGGCGAGGAGGCGACCCTGGCGGAGATCGAGGCTCGGGTCAAAGTGCTGCTCAAACGGTGGCACCCGGACCGCTGCCCGGATGATCCGGAACAGTGTGCCCAGAAGACCCGGGAAATTCTCGCAGCCACCAAGACGCTGCGCCACTACTGCGCCCACTACCGGTACTCGTTTCGCGTTGAGGAGGTGGAGAAACATCTCTCCCCCGCCGAGTGGATGGAGCAACGCTTCGGGGGCAAACCCTATTGGGCCTCTGCCAAGGACGACATTCTCGATGCGCAACGCAGGCCGCACGTCACCGGAAAAAATCGAAAAAAACATCCACCATCAAAGCTCTGATCATGAACCGGTTCATTGATAATCATGCCAATAAATCCTGCTTTAACATATGCCGGTTTACATAAAAAACATGAACGGATTGCGAATATCATGAACCAGGTTTCATCAATACTCTTGTCTCTGTGGTTTGGCTGCCTAGTGATGCGTATTGCTCCACTATGGGCGGAGGAGTGCCTCTCCTGCCACCGCGAGCGGGATCCGACGTTGAGCGCGGCGTGGGAGAAAGGCGCGCATCGTGCTGTGGGGGTTACCTGCACCACCTGCCACGGGCACAGCCACGACGGCAGCATGGCAAGCCGGGCACGCCCCACCGCCACCTGCATCACCGGCTGTCACCAGGCTCAAGGCAGCAGCCACGCCCTCTCCAAGCACGGGGTGATCGGCACTCTGGAGGCCGATCGCAGCGACTTCTCCCTCCCTTTAAAGGAGGGCAATCAGCGCGCCCCCTCCTGCGCGTACTGTCATCTGCACGCCAATGAACACGATGAGAGCGCCGGCATCGCGCCGCTTCACCCCTTGATCCCCCCATTGACCACACTTCCGGAGGAGGCCGCACGCGCCGAAGCACGCGCCACGCCTTGCCGGGATTGCCACTCCCCGCGTTTCGTGGATACCTGGTTTGAGAGTGGGGATCGGATGGTCGAGATTGGTCGCATGAAGGTGCGCGAGGCCGAAGCTGTGGTGGCACGCTTTGAGAATCCGGAGGCACGCGCCATTCTGGAGCGCATGAAGTCGGTGCATCTGCGCAACATCCGTCTGGGGGTGGGACACGCCTCACCGGATGATCAGTGGTGGCACGGTCAGGCAGCGCTGGATGGCGATCTGCTGCGCATCAAATCGTTTGCGAGTTTCAATTCCGGCCCCTGAACCGCACACTCAAATGGGCCGAATCCGACCCGCGTATGGTCGATTCTGTCAAAGACACGAGACTACTGGGCCGACAGAGCTGATTTGACAGCTTGGCATGATTCGCTTTTACTGGCAAAAGAAATAAAGCCTTTAGTCACGCGGCTTTGTTCTTGGGCCATGTTCGCGGGATTGTTTTGCAAAAGGCGCAAAACAATCCCGCAATCCTTGGCGGCGCGCGGCGCATTTTTCTAGAAAAGGCGCAAAAAATGCTTCTTGTAAAGAGCGCGCTAAAGTCAAAGTCAAAACCCTGGGAGAGGAATCTCCACAGACCCTCTCTTTTTTTCACCAGTAAAAACTACACATTCCAAGCTGGGTGCGATTTGGAAACCAAACATCCCAAACCGGGTGTGGCTTGCAATCGCCAACCCTCTGACACTCATTCAAACAGGAACCAGAAAGCGCATGCCTGGCGATGCGTGATCAACGTTTCTCATCGGCACCGACACCCCGGCAGAAGAATTCCCAGGAGGAGTGCAGATCCGCAATCGGCGAAACGGCAAAACCGCTGATCACGAAGCGCAATGTGGCGGCCTGAATCAATCCGACAAAAAATTCGGCGGCAGCATCCAAAGCGATGGTGGCGGGCAATTCGCCAGCATCGCGCGCGGCTGTCAGGAGGCTCTTCACCTGCCGGACATACTCCAGAACGATCCGGCTCATCATCTGACTCTCCGCCGGGGTCATCACCCCCTCGACCAGAAAAATCCGGCAGAGTCCCGGGTGCTCAGCAAAGAATTTCAGATGATATTCCAACAAATTGCGCAACCGCTCCATCCCCGAGTCCGACTCGTCGAATCTGCCGGAGACCGTAAACAGATGATCCTTCAGATAGTCGATCAACGCCTGGAAAATGGCATCCTTGCCCGTGAAGTGACGATACAACGCCGCCTCGGACAACCCCACCTGCGCGGCCAACTCCGCCGTGGTGACGCGACGATTGCCCCTTTCCAACAGCGTCATCACCGCACGCAGAATCTCCAGACGACGTTCTGGACGCCGCCGCCGGTCCACTTTCTGGGTTTCACGCGGCAGGGATTCGACCTGATCATCACTAAGGGACATGCGAATCTCCAGTCCTATCAAAAAAAATTAACATTCACAAATGATTGTTCAGTTTAATGGATGCATCAAGTCTCTCCTCTCCACATGAATCACATTACACACTTTCTGCATTTTTTGCAATTCATTTGCACGTTACCAACCTTCATGCTAATATCGTCTTTCAAGAAATCAGTGTCCCATCGCCTCGATCAACAAGAAAAGGCCAACAAAAACGGAGCTTAACCCATGTACAACGATTCCAAATATCCCACGCAGGAATCCCCCTGGGGGGCAACCATTCAGATAAAAACCTATTCCGAAGCGGAAGTCACCACCTACCTCAAACAGGTGTACGCAATGCTGGCCGCGAGCCTCATCGTGGCCGTTGCCGCCGGATTCGTTGGCATGACCCTGCCTTTTGCCCGCGAACATCCCTTCGTGCTGATCATCATGATGTTCGGTGCCATGTTTCTGGCCTTCAGAATCCAGAACGCAGCCACCCTTTTTCTGTTCACCGGCATCTCCGGTTTATCGCTTGGTCCTGTCATCGCTCATTACGTGGGTGCCGGCATGGCCGGAGTGGTCGGTCAGGCCGCTTTTCTTACGGGTGCCATCTTCACGGGACTCTCGGCCTACTCGCTGGCCACCAAACGCGATCTTTCGATGATGAGCGGTTTGCTCTTCGCTGGTCTGATCGTCGTGGTGATCGGCGGTTTGATCAACCTCTTCGTGCAATCCTCGGCCATGGCTTTTGCCCTGTCTGCTGCCGGATCGGTAATCTTTGCCGGCTACATCCTCTTTGAGACCCAACAGCTCAAAGAGAATCCTTGGGCCGTCTCGCCATCGGTGGCAGCGCTCTCCATGTACCTCAACGTAGTCAACCTCTTCACCAGCCTGCTGCGCCTGCTCGGTCTGCTGGGAGGCGATGAGTAATTTCCTCAAACAGGTCAAAAACCGCCTGCGCATGGCGGGCTGGAATAAAATCCAGCCCGCCATAGTTGTGTTTGGCGGCACGCAACGGCTGATGCTTCTGGGGCGTTACGACCACCGGGGACGCACGCTTCCAGCACTTAAAAAACGCACTTGGCCGGTTTCTACCGGCTTAGCCGGCTTCGGCTGCCAACAAGACAGCGGACGAACACCCACGGGATTGCATCACATTTATCAATGCTTCGGGGCCGACGCTCCATTGGGGATGGTCTTCAAGAGCCGTTGCCCGACCGGTGAGATCGTGCAACCCGGAGTGACATGGATCGGAGATCACATCACCAGCCGCCTTCTCTGGCTCGAAGGATTAGAACCCGGTCACAATCGCGGCTCTGGTATCGACAGTCGGGAGCGTTACATCTACATCCACGGCACCCCACACATCGATCGACTCGGCACCCCAGCTTCCGCCGGCTGTGTACGCATGAAGGATCCGCATGTTGCGCGTCTGTTCCGCCGGGTTGGACCAGGTACATTGGTTTTAATTCTCCCGCCTTGAACCGCACCCAGCTAGAATGTGTCGCTTTTACTGGTAAAAAAAAGAGAGGGTCTGGGAGATTCATCTCCCAGGGTTTTGTTTTTGACTTTAGCGCGCTCTTCAAAAGAAGCATTTTTCGCGCCTTTTGCGAAAAATGCGCCGCGCGCGGCCTTCGCGGGAGTCGTTTCCGCCTTTTGGAAACGACTCCCGCATCTTGCACGCAGCCTTGCAAAAAACGACGCATCCCAAAATGGGTGCGGTTTCAAAGAAGCATTTTTCGCGTTTTTTGCGAAAGATGCGCCGCGCGCGGCCTTGCGGAAAACGACGCATCCCAAAATAGGTGCGGTTTAACCGCCACACTCAAAGCGCTGCTCCAACCCAAAAAGCCGACCTCTCCAAATTGGAAAGGTCGGCTTTTTGGGTTGCCAAGTAGCCAGAACGCTTAATCAGACGGCCTCAATTGGATCCTCAATTACCGCTGTTACCCAAATTGACAGCGGGGACACGAAAAGTGGCGGCCAGCATGACATTACTGGCATTCACGGTGGAGGAGCCATTGGAGTCGAGTGTGGTACCGGCCAGGGCATTGCGAAACACATTGGCCAGTTCCCCCCCCTGATCCCCGGTCAAACCAGTGAGCTTGAAGGCCACGGTCAACTGTCCGGAAGCCGTGGCTTTGGTGTTGGCGCTGTCGAGTTCGATGGAACCGTCACCATACTTATAAGAGGCCAGCAACTCCTTCTGCACGGCAGCATTGAGCGTGGTCATACCAGTCCCCTGATAGGTGCTCAGCACAGCCTGAATATAGGGATTGATAAACTGCTGGAATGCCTTGGTGGCCTCACCCTTGGCCATGGTGGTCTTGCCCACGGCGATAGCTGAGACGATCAGGCCGATGATCACCAGGACAATGGCCATTTCCACGAGGGAGAAGCCCTCTTCCCGGCGATTGAAGAGTTTGGCACGAATGGTATTCATTTCGATTTTTTCTCTTGATGGGGTTGTCCGTCGGAGGATAACGAATGCTAAGAATTTTAGGGAGCCGGCTTTTATTGTCAATGAAAAAAATACCCTCAAGACCGTTCCATCATCCCGCTTAATGAGCTGCTCCAAAGTTTAATAACGCTGTCGACGTTGACGAGCCGATCGCTCGTTGGTTATGCTGAATAGACGTGCGACAAGTTTCTTAAACGGATTGCTTTTTTCCCGTTTTCCGGTGATGATGCGCGTGTCAATTCATCAGGCTCTTGAAAAATTCTAAGGAGTGGCCGACGATGCAACTTCTCAACCGGTTGAGGACACTTCTGGGTCGCTTTCCGCTATACATGGCTCTAGGGGTGATGGTGGCCATGCCGATCAGCGGGTACTATTTGCTTTCAGCCCATCAGGCTCATCAAGAGGCTGTCGAACGGGTGGACAAAACCCGTAAGCGGGCTGCCGAGCAGATGGCATTCAACACCCGGGCAAACGAGTACCATAAATATCTTGATGAACTGCAACGATTCTCCCAGGCAGTGACAAAAAACCGACTGGATGAACGGCAGGGGTGGACACGGTTTGCTGTGGAGATCAAGGAACGCCTGGTCACAGAGGAGGAGCTGCGCGTTCTGTTAAACCAATTGACGCCGACGGATCGCTATTACTTCAAGCCTGGCAAATTGGAGATCACCTCACTCACCGCCCGCGAGGGGCTGCCGCCGCGTCTGCTGGCCCGCATGCAGGGCAAGGAAAAGGGGACAGAACCCGTTCCTCTGCCCGGTGAGAAGGTTTTGCTCTCTTTAACCGGGCACTATTTGGTATTTCCTCCGGGTTGATGGCGTGGCACCCCTTCCCGGGAACCGGTTTCGATCTTTGAGATTGGTTGCAACAGATGGATGCTGATGAGTCGATCTTGTAATGGCCAACCGTATGGGTGGACGATGAACATCTCCGAGTCGGACCAATGGATCGTGGATATCGATGGCATGGCATTCCGGATGGGTTCCGGGACCGCCCAACCGATCGCTGATCCCTCTGAAATCCAGGGAAACAAATGGATTCTGACCGACTTCAACGGTACCATGGCCCGCTTCATGACCGTCGAGGCTCCGCTGCGTTATGCCGAAGTGGTGGCACAAAGGCGTCTGTTGGAAACCGGTGACGCCCAGGAACATGCCCGTCTGCTCACCCACTGGAAACGCGCACGCGGCAAGACATCCAGCGAACTCTATTTTACGGTGGCCGAGGCAGAGCGCATTCGTGTTTACGAGGATCGCGCCCACGATGATCCGGATCATCATCTGCTCTTCTCGGTGCATGCGCTGCTGTACGTCTGTCTGCGCCAGCAGGCCAAGGATCCTATCATCGCGGTGCTCTTCGAGCACGATCGCCATGTGGATATTCTCATCGGTCGCTCTGGTCAGGTGCTGGCGGCCAGCCGCGTCTCCAGTTATGGCAACAGTCGTGAAGCCAAGGAAAATCACGCTGAAACCGTCAGTCAGGAGATCCTCGCTCTTTTGATCGGTGCACAGATCAAACTGGATCGGATCGTCTATTTCAGTTGGCTGCACGGCAGCGATTCGGATCCCGCAGCGCAACAAGCGGAGCAGCAACGTCTGCAAGCCGCCGCATGGGTGGAGCAGCTTGGTCGAATTCTGCACAACACACCGTTTGATCTGGTTCCCGCGCAAATCCTTCAACGCCCGGACCAAGGGTTCATCGTCACCGCACTGCCGACACTCCTGAATGGCCTGAAAGTCGCCGATTCCTCATCCCCAACCAATGACCGCCTGCAATATCAGGCGCAAGGCATGCTGCCTCGACTGTTACCGGTCGCACTTCTGGTGACGATTGTCCTGTTCTTCATCGGCATCTGGTTCAACACCAAGGCCGGATTGCTCAACTCCGAGGCCAAACGACTCGACCAGGAACTGGCCACCTCGAGCACGAAACCCGCCCCCCCGGATGCGACACTCACCAGGATGGTCTCCTTCGTGGATGGCTTGGCACGTCTGCAGGTTGCACCCACGATTCAACAACTCCTCAAGGAGCTGCACGACTCCCTGGATGGCCGCCGGATCACCTTCGAACATCTGACCATCGAGCAGGATGATCAGGCCAGGATCCAGATGGCACTCAAGGGGATCATCCAGGAACCATTCCCCAAAGCCAGTCAGGACTACGAGGCGCTCATCGACCGCTTGAGGGAACACCATTTCCGGGTGCAAAAAAGTGAATTGACCACCGATGTCTCCGAACTGCGCTTCATTCTCAAACTGGAACGGGAGTAATGCGCATGCAAGCCAAACAAGCGGGTCTGATCGCCATGGCTGCCCTGCTCACAGGGATTGTGGCAACCCTGTTGATCTGGATGATGGGACAACCAGGCGCCAAGCCGATGCTGACACTGCCCGTTGCCTCGCAGCCAGCTGTCGGGGTTCCTCCGGTCGATGCCGCACTTGCCAACACGGTGCGTGAACGGACGCCCAAATTACCTCAACTGCGTACCCCGATCATCCGGAATGCGGATCCGGTCCCGTTAACCATGCTCGGATTCTCTGGACAACCCTCGACTTCGGTAACCCGATAGCCGACAGCACACAACAGAAATGAGGGATTGTGCCCGTGTTGCATGCCTTGTGGCAACGACTGCTGCCTTGGTTGAAATTTATCCTCTCTGTTGGACTGATCGGGCTGTTGTGGTATCAGGGGAAGTTGGATTTCTCTGTTTTGAAACAACTTTCATCATCGCCTGGAACAATCATGAGCGTGCTGTTGCTGACCCTGATCAGCTACTCCATGCTCTCCCTGCGATGGGTGATCCTGCTGCACTCCCAGCAGATTCCCCTCCCCTTCTCCTGGGGCCACCGGATCACCTACCTGGGAATTTTCTGCAATCTGGTGCTGCCTGGGGGTGGCATGGCCGGCGATGCGGTACGCATGGCCCACTCCATGCGTGTGGCACCCCGACATAAACTGGAAGCCCTCTCGACCCTGGTCGTCGATCGGGTGGTTGGTCTCTACGCCATGCTGGTCATCGCCTTGGGGGCGATCGCGATCCATCCGCACCTGGTGATGAGAACCGGAACCCTGTCCTTACTGGCACTGGTGGTCGCAGCATCGGTCTGCGGTGCGCCTCTCGGAGCTTGGCTGTTCTATAAATTGGCCGATCACATCGGAGACTCCCCCCGATTTGCCCGTTTTCTCAGTTCCGGACGCATCGGACGCATGACCGCACGATTGATCGACATCGTACGTCTTTACCGCAATGCCTGGTGGCAACTGTTACAGGCTTTCTTCCTCTCTTTCGTCGCGCAGATTCTCATGGTGAGCGCGCTGATCCTGATAGCGAACACCCTGGAAATCGGGCTACTCTCCCCAGTAGATTATTCCTTTGCCACCCCCTGGGCCTGGATAGCCAATTTTCTACCCTTGACGCCCGGCGGCATTGGAGTCGGCGAAGCTGCCTTCGATCAGGTATGCCACTGGATCGAAACCACTCCCTCGGATGCACCCTACGGCACCATTTACTTCATGTTCCGCATGTTGACCATGCTCGGCAGTTTCCCGGGATTGATCCTGTTCTTCTTTTCCCGTCAAGAGGTGCAAGCCGCCATACGCCATCAGGCAATCGAAGGATAACGAATCAATCAAGGGATCATCAAAACAATCCCGAAAGGGTGATGCAACTCATCGACAGGCGCACTCTCAACAGGAGCGGTTTCGGAGCATCGCTTCGGCGATCACCGCTTCCATCCGATCAACCATTTTTTCCGTGGCACAGCGTGCGCGTGCCACCTGAAGCGCCGCCTCACCCAGACGTTGCCGCCTGCCCGGATCGGCCAGAAGCCCGGCGATAGCCGCGCTTAAGGCCGACACATCCCCGGCGGCAACCAGCTCGCCATGAACGCCGGATTCAATCATTTCCGGAATACCGCCGATCGGAGTCGAAACAATGGCCAATCCGGTCGCCATCGCTTGAATCAATGCCTGAGGAACCCCTTCGTTGGCCAGAGATGGCAACACGAAAAGATCCAATGCCTGGAGCCAAAGGGGAATGTTTTCCTGACGCCCGGTCATGCAGATCCGCTCCGGCGGCAGACGCAGGGCTGCGATGCGCTCTTTCAAAAACGCCTCGCGCGGACCGTCACCGATGATCAGCAGCCGGGCCTGGGGGTGATCGAGCCGGGCGAAGGCATCGATCAGATCATGATGGCCCTTCCAGCTGCGCAAGGTGGCGACAATGCCGATAAGCGGAACCCCTTGCGGCAGGTCGAGAGCCTGACGGGCGGCTTGCGAATCGCCGGGGGTGAAACGGGTCAGATCGATGCCAGTGGGAATCGAGTGAACCTGATCCGCCGGGATGCCGTTGACCTCGATGAGCCGCTGCCGGATCCCCTCGCCGGTCGTGACCACCAGTTGGCTGGCCGTGCCGTAGATCCAACGATTGGCTGGATTGACCGGCACCGGCGCCGAGATATGGCGCAAACGGATCAGAGCGGGTCGCGGAGTCATGAAGCGGGTGGCAATGGCGGTCAACCAGCTGTCGGTCGAACTGTGGGTGATGATCACATCAGGCCGGAGCGCCTGGATCCGGGTACGCAAAACCAACAGGCCGAAGAGGTTCTTACGAGCGATCGGCAGGGCCTCGACCGGCAGACCGCGCCCTTCGGCCTCGCGAAAGATGGTCGCCTCGCGCGGAGTCAGCAGTCGGACATCCAGGCCACGACGGCGCATGCCAAGCGCTTCGGTCAGGATGCGCAGCTCCTGTCCTCCCCAGCCGAGCGAGGATTCGGTGTGCAGAATCTTGAGCAGCTCATTCATGTCAAAAGTTTTTCCACCAATTCGCGGGTGGCCAGACGCCAATCCGGCAGTGTAACGCCAAACCGGTCGCAGATGCGTGCGCCGTTCAGGCACGAGTTGGCCGGACGTTTGGCCGGCGTGGGGAATTGCTCGGTGGTAATGGCGCGAATTTCTCGCACCGGCAAGGCGATGCGTTCACGGGCACAGTCGACGACAAAACCGGCAAAGCCGTGCCAGGTGACCGACGGCTGCCCCTGGAAGTGATAGGTGCCCCAGTCGGAAAAGTCTGGTCTGGTACAGATTTCGGCCACCTGGAGCAGCATTCTGGCGATGTCATCGGCAGCGGTTGGGCCACCGATCTGATCATCAACCACAGCCAAGATCTCCCGTTCTTGTGCCAGTCGCAAGATGGTCTTGACGAAGTTCTTGCCGTGCTCCCCGAACACCCAACTGACGCGGATGATCAGATGTTTCGGCCAAGCGGCACGGATCACCTCTTCACCCGCCAACTTGCTCGCGCCGTACACCCCAAGCGGTGCGGGTGGATCGGTCTCGACATAGGGAGTAGACTTCTGGCCGTCGAAGATGTAATCGGTTGAGAGGTGAATCAACGGAGCTTCGACGGCAGCGCACGCTTTGGCCAGGTGGAACGCGCCATCCCGATTGACGGCAAAGGCCATCTCGGGTTGACTCTCGGCCAGATCAACGGCGGTGTAGGCCGCTGCGTTGATCACCAAATCAGGTTGCCAGTCGGCCAATGCCCTCTGGATAGCCTGAACATCGGTGATATCGAGTGCCGTGCGGTTGAGGGCGCGCGTCTTTAGACCCTGCCGGACGGCGCGTGCGACGATCTCTTGGCCCACTTGGCCCTGAGCGCCGGTGACAAGCAGTTTCATGGGATGAACTTTCGTGACGAGAGTGGTTTCATCCTTTTATTAAACGCTGCCCGCGTGCAAAAAGAAAGTGGGCGTGAAAGGTTGCTCGCATGACGGATGAGCCTGAAGTGTCCCTGGCATTAATACGCCAGCGTTATACGCCGTTTGGCGGCGCGGAACGATTTCTGGATCGTGCCATGAGTGCCTTGCGTTCGCGCGGGGTCACGATCACCCTGATCGCCCGACGCTGGGAGGGTGAATGCGGCGACATCGAAACCGTACGCTGCAACCCCTGGTATCTGGGACGCTGGTGGCGCGATGCCGGTTTTGCTGCCTGTGTGGGCGCGCATCTGGCCAAGCGAACCTTCGATCTGACGCAAAGCCACGAGCGAATCCCGGGATGTGACCTCTACCGTGCCGGCGACGGCGTACACGCCGAATGGTTGGATCAACGCGGACGGACACGCGACCCACTCTCCCGCTGGCTGGAAAGGCTCAATCCATATCATCGCTATCTCCTTGCCCAGGAACGAAAACTGTTCGAGCATCCGGATCTCGAAGCGGTGATTTGCAACTCCCGCATGGTGCGCGCAGAGATCCTGGCGCGCTTTCGGATCGCGCCCGAAAAGATCGCGGTGATCTACAGCGGTGTGGATCCGGAGACATTTCATCCCGAGGTGCGTGCACGGCTCCATCTACCGGCACGAGCCGAATGGGGCATCGATCCGGATGAACTTTTGCTGCTGTTCGTGGGCTCCGGCTTTGAACGCAAAGGGCTTTTGTACCTGTTGACCGCTCTGGCGCGCATGCCCCCCCCGGTTCGGCTGCTCGTGGTCGGGCACGATAAGGCGCAAGCGCGCATGGCCGCCTTGACAAAACGTCTGGGCGTTGCGGATCGGGTGATCTTTACCGGGGGGCGGCGCGAGGTGGTGTCGTGCTACGCGGCAGCCGATGCCGTGGTATTGCCGACCCTCTACGATCCGTTTCCCAATGTGGCACTCGAAGCCATGGCCATGGGATTGCCTCTGGTGACCAGTTTCAAATGCGGAGCGGTTGACCTGATCGAACACGGTCGCAACGGCCTGTTGTGTGATCCATTGGATATTCCCGCTCTGACGGCCAACCTCGAATCGTTGCGCGATGCGCATTTGCGTGCTGATTTGGGCCGAGCCGCACGGGAGGCGGTCGCGGAATTGACTCTGGAGGCCATGAGCGCGCGACTGCTGGAGCTTTATCAATCACTCTTGATCAACACCAAACCGCACCCAGCTTAAGAATGTGTCGTTATTACTGAGTAAAACTAAACTTTAAGGATATCAAATTATTTTTGTTGACCTGTCAGGTTAACGTAAGACACTACCCATTTTTCAGGAATACGGGTTTTTCCCTTTCTCCCAAGCTTTGGCGTATTTGGCAAAACTGTTAAAACAGCCGATCAGGATGTGCACCAGACCAGGCATGCCATCCAAACATCCCAGACGCAGCAGGTAGAACTTAAAGAATCGCAACAACGGACTGAAAATGATCCGCATCCCGGAGGGTCGCTCGCCTCGGGCCACCAGCCGCTCGGCCTGCAAACTGGTGTAGCGGTTCTGTTTGGCCAGATAACTCTCCAGATCCTGGGCCGACTCGTGCATCAGGTCTCCGGTCAGGATGCCGACCGGACCGTTCGCCGTCACCCCCTCGTGGATTGGATCCTCGCGCCATTGGGCATGCGCGCGATGAAACAGTCGCAACTGCCAATCCGGGTACCCCTCGCCGTGCCGCAACCAGCGACCCCAAAAACGATTGCAACGGGCGAAACGATAGGCCGTGAAACGTGGTGCGATCAACTCCCGCTCAATTGCCTGACTCAGCTCCGGGCTTAGCGACTCATCGGCATCCAGACACAACACCCAGTCGTGACGCGCTTGAAATACGGCAAAGCGCTTTTGCGGGCCAAATCCGAGCCACTCCTGATGAACAACCCGCGCGCCGTGCGCTTCGGCGATGACGATTGTCGCATCGCGGCTGCCCGAATCCACCACCAGAATCTCATCGGCAAACGGCACGCTTGCCAGACAAGTCGGCAGTTGCGCTGCGGCATCCCGGGTGATCAGAACCAGAGAGAGCGACAGACGGTTCACGCGCAGGTGATCTCCCCAACGGTTTGCCAGACCTGCTCAGGCGATAACGAATGCATGCAGCCATCGCGCCCCTGCTCCAAAGGGCAACGTCGCTGCCGACAGGGGGCCAGTTTACAACGCCCTGTCAGTCGTGCCGCAGCCCGTCCGACAATGCCGATCCGCTCGGCAGGCGTGGGGCCGTACAACGCCACGGTCGGCACCCCCAGAGCCGCCGCCAGATGGGCCGGTCCTGTATCGGTGGCGATCACCGCGCCAGCACCAGCCAAGGCTCCGGCGAGTTGCTCCAAAGTGAGCCTGGGCAGCACCAGACACACCGAAGGCGCAGACGCGGCAATACTCTGGGCCCGCGATTTCTCGACGGCATTGCCCCAGGGCAGAACCACCCGCCATCCAGCCTCTCCTGCGCGTTGCGCCAAATTTTGCCAATGGGTTTCGGGCCAATGTTTCGTGGGCCAGGTCGTGCCGTGCAGAAAGCAGAGATAACGCTTCTGGACAACTGGTGAGATGAAACGGGCCGGATCCAGCCCGAAATCGGGATCATCAGCCGGCTCCGGGTACTTAAACGCGTGGGCGAACAGCCGACGCAGCCGGGTTACGGCATGCAGTTTGGTTGGGACGCGGTGGGTTGTCTGATAAAAAAAAGAGGCCCCCTTCTCGCGTGCCGAGGCGTAATCCGGGCCGTGACGCACGCCGTTGGCAAGCCGGGCGATCAGGGCGCTTTTGATCAATCCCTGGGCATCGAGGATAGCATCGAATTCCTGGTAGCGGATCCGTTGCAGAAAGGCGGAAAACTCTCCGGAGTGCCAGGCATGCCACGGATGCTTGCGCCAGCGGCGCCAGGCAACGGGAATCACCTCGACGACGTTGTCCGCCCAGGTCGGGAGTTGCGCGAACCCCTCCTCCACCACCCAGTGGACGCGGACATCCGGACGCAGGCGTGCCAGGTCGCGCAACGCCGGCAGGGTGTGCAGCAGGTCACCGAATGAGGAGGTTTTGACCAGGAGGAGGTTCATCTCGGGGAACAAAGAAGGAGATAACAAATCCTTGATGCGTCACAATTCCGGCATTGATTGTGACAGCGTCCGGGGCTCCGGGGACGATCATCGCACCCGGTGCCCCGTATCAGTCACACCACATCCTCTACTCAGGCGGCACGCACATTCTGCTGGGGCGCCTGCATGGTCGCGAACACCCGACCCAACTGCCGAATGCTCTCCTCCATCGAACACCCCTGCGACACCGGTTGACGCAGATAATCCCGAATCGGCTTGATCAACTTCAAGGCCAGATCAATCCGCTGGTTGGAACCGGACACATAAGCACCGATGTTGATCATATCCTCGGCCTGGGTGTAGGCGGCCAACGACTCGCGCAACTGCCCGGCCCACATCTTCTGGGTTTCACCGGCCAGATCGGTCATCAATCGCGACAGGGAACCCAACACGTCGATGGCCGGATAGTGATTGGCTGCGGCCAGATCACGCGAAAGCACGATGTGACCGTCCAGAATACCACGCACCGCGTCAACGATCGGATCCTGCAGATCGTCCCCCTCCATGAGGACCGTATAGAGCGCGGTAATGCTGCCATCGCCGCTATCCCGCCCGGAACGCTCCAACAAGCGCGGCAACAGCATGAAGGTCGAAGGCGGATAGCCGCGACTGGTGGGCGGTTCCCCACGCGCCAGTCCCACCTCGCGCTGCGCCATGGCAAAACGGGTCAGGGAGTCCATCAACAAGAGTACATGCTTCTGCCGGGCGCGGAAATACTCGGCGATCGAGGTGGCCAGATGGGCAGCGCGCAACCGCAACAGCGGCGGTTGATCCGAAGTCGCCACCACCACCACCGAACGCTGCATCCCCTCCGGACCCAGATCCTTCTCCAAAAACTCCACCACCTCGCGTCCACGTTCGCCGACCAAAGCGATGACGTTGACATCGGCCTCGGTGTAACGGGCCATCATGCCCAACAGTGTGCTCTTACCCACACCGGAACCAGAGAAGATGCCCACACGCTGGCCACGCCCGATGGTCAACAGGCCATTGATCGCCCGCACCCCCAGATCCAGGCTTTCGGAGATGCGCCGCCGATGCAAGGGATTGATCGGCTCGGCATGCAACGGCGTGGATTCGGACAGATGAAGCGGCGGGCCGTGATCGATCGGCTCACCCGTTGGCCCCAGAATCCGTCCCAACAGCGCCTCGCCGACCGCGACCAACTCAGCACGCCCGCGCGATACGATGAGACTGCCCGGATGAATCCCCTTGAGCGCCCCCAACGGCATCAGCAACAAGGCGTTGCTGCGAAATCCCACCACCTCGGCGCGAATCGCCGGCGAGCCGTCGTCCGGGTAGACCTCGCACATGTCACCGATCGAGGCTGCTGGCCCCTCGCCCTCGATCAACAGACCCAGCACCTGCGACACCTTGCCGGTACGCCGCATGCCGAGTCCACGCCGAGCCGACTCTTGATAGGTCGACCATGGGAGTTGCAGGGAGAGGGTCATGACTCCTCCTTGAAGAGCTCGTCGATGGCCAACTCCTCCACCCGATTTTCCAAGTCCAACTCCTCCTCGGACCACCCCTCGGCGCCTTGTGCTTCCCACGCCTCCTGTTTGGTGAGCGAGTCCGCAAGCACATCCTCATCGCCTGAATCCGCAAGCGACTCTTCGACGTCCGAGGCCGCAAGCCCTTCCTCAAGGTCGAAAACCTCAAGAGCCTCCTCAACATCCGAGGCCGCAAGCTCTTCCTCAATGTCGGGAACCGCAAGCCCCTTCCCGGCGCGCACAACCGCCGGACCCTCTGCTGCAAGCGACACCGGAACAACGGGCACTGGCAACGGACAGGAAGGTTTGCTACCCGGATCCGGCAGCAGCGGCCTGGCTTCTTTGCCCTTGGCGATCTCTGCCGATGCTCTGGCCCGCTCGGCGATATCCGGGACATCCAGAGCTTCCAGCCGCTCCTGGAGATACTCGCGCATGGCGAGCTCCACCTCCTTGAGCTGAATCTCCAGATTATCCTCCAGTCCGCCGAAATCGCTCTCCAGATGGACCGCGCCCGACGACAGGCCCGGGTCAGCCTCAATGCGCAAATTGCCAAAAGCCCGAATGCGCTCCAAAATCCGCGCATTGCCCGGTGAGACGTGAATCACGATCCCCTTGCGACCGACAGCGCGTGACAAAATCCGCTTGACGCGCTCGGCCACCAGCTCCGGATGGATCGTCAATTCGGTGGCAATCAGCTCGCGCACCAGCACCAGTGTGGTCTCGACCAGATAGCGCTCCGCACCGGCCAGAATGCGCGCGTGCAGCTGCTCCAGATTGGCCACCACCCCTTCCAGACGCGGCAGCATCGCATGGATCTCACGCTCCATGCGCTCCTCGCCCGCCTTCAAACCGGCGGCCTCGGCAGCAGCAAAGACCCGTTGATAGATCTCGCGTTCCATCTGCTCCATGCGCCGGGCATGCAACTCCTCGGCAGAGATCTCCGGCTCCTTTCTGGGCGGCACCACGACCGGCACGCCACCATCGGGACGAAGCCGCAGAAAATGCTCCCCCTTGATCGCGCGCGGTGCATCCAGCAGGGCAGCAATCCCCACCCGACGGCACTCCACTCCGCCGGCATCCGCCTTGATGACCTCTCCAACACTACTCTCGGACACGGCTTGATTCCCTTGTCGCGGCTCGGGTTGCAACCTACAGCACCACGTCGTCGGTGCCCTTGCCCATGATGACGATCGCACCCTCGGCCTCCAGACGACGCGCGGCCTTGAGAATACCCTGCTGCGCGGACTCCACGTCGGCCACCTTCACCGGACCCATCATCTCCAGATCCTCGCGCAGCATCTCCGCCGCACGCTCGGACATGTTCTGGAAGAACTTCTCCTTGAGACGATCGTCCGCACCCTTGAGGGCGGAAAGCAGCTCGTCGTTGTTGACCTCGCGCAACAGGGTCTGGAAGCTCTTGTCGTCCATGAGCAGCAGATCCTCGAACAGGAACATCTCCTTGCGCACCTCCTCGGCGAGCGGATTGTCCTCCTCGTCGAGATAGGCCAACAGCTTGTCGGAGAGGTCGCGGCTCATCATGTTCAGCAGCTCCGCCACCTTCTTGACACCACCACCGCCCTCCTTGGCATAGCCGCCGCGCGTGGCGCCCAACGCTTCGAGTTCGGTCAAGAGCGACTCCTCGATATCCTCCAGCGCACCCGGCGGCAGATTGCCGAGCTTGGCCATGCGCAGCATCACCTCCTGCTGCACGTCGCTGATCAGGTAGTCGATCACATAGGAAGCCTGTTCGACCTGCAACTGCGACAGAATCAACGCGATGCTCTGCGGATGTTCGTTGGACAAGAAGGTGGCCACCAGAGTCGGTTCCATGGCGTTGAGGATCTCCCAAGGGGTATTCTTGGGGCCCTGCTGCAACTCTTTCAAGAACTGACGTGCCTTCTCCTTGCCCAGGGCCTTGGAGATCATATCCTTGACCTTGTTCATGCCGCCGCGCACATCGAACTGCTGCAGCTCGAAGCGGTCCAGAAACTCCTGACGCACCGTCCGTACCACATCCTGCGGCGTACTGCCGATCCGGGCGATGGTGCGGGTCAACTCGCGCACCTCGTCCTCCTGCATGCCGTCGAGGATCTTCTTCACATCCTCGTCCGCCAGCGAGAGGATGAAGATCGCCGCCTTCTCCTTGCCGGTCAGCTTGGTCCGCGAGCTGATCTTGCGCTTCGGTACCGTTTCACCCGCCGGATCGTTCCAGACTTCATTGTCAACCGCTGCTGCTTCCGCCATGGGTCCGCCCTCTCACAACCGTCAAATATCGTTTAGATCACCAGACCGGCATCAATCTTCCTGCAACAACCAGGAACGAAGGATCTCGCGTGCTTCGTCCGGATGCTCGTTGATCATCTGCTGCGTCAGCTTGATGTTGCGATCCGGAGTCCGCATACGCATCGGCTGTTCGGTGGGCAGGGTACCCACCCCCTCGGCCACGAGCTGCGCTTCAAGTTCGGCCACTGCGGAAGGCACGCCACTGGAATCGGGCTGCTTTTCGCCCAGCAGCAGGCGGGCCACCATCGGCTTGAGTACGAAGAAGAGCAGCAGCAGGGTGATGATCGCCAGACCCGCCTGGAGATAGAACTCCGGACGCTCCCAGAACTTGACGGTCGGCTCGGCCATGCTGGGGAGCGGCTCGAACGGCGCGCTGGTCACCTGGATGGTGTCGCCGCGCTGCGAACGGAAACCGACCGCCTGCTCGATGACTTTCTGCAGCTGCGCCAGCTCATCGGGGGTACGGTCCTTGTAGTTATTATCCTTGTTCTTGTTGTTGGGATCCGCCTCGTAGTGACCATCGACCAGCACGGCGATCGAGAGCCGTTGAATGGTGCCCACCGGCAGGACGATCTTGTTGACCGTCTTGCTGATTTCATAATTGATGGTCTCGCGCTCCACGCTGCGCGACTGCTCCGAACCACTTCCGCCCGACTTCACCCGGTCGTTGGCATCGTTGGGCCGCACGCCGGGCACGCCGTTCTCGCCGAAGCTGCCCTTGCTGCTCTCATTCACGGTCTGTTCGCTGCGCGCCACCTGACCTTCGGGATCGAATTTCTCCTCGCTGCGCTCAACCCGCTTGAGATCAAGCTCTGCGGTGATGCGCACGATGCTGCGGCTGACACCGCTGGCATTCACACCCACCACCTTGTCCAGCATCGCCTGGGCGCGATCCTCCAAGGTCTTCTCCACCTGACGCTGCAGGCTCAAGCTCTCCTCTGCCGGCATGCGGCCATCGGCAGTGCTGCTTTTTCTGCTGGAGATCAGATTGCCTTTGTGATCGAGCAGCGTGACATCCGACTCTTCGAGCCCTTCGACCGCCGAGGCCACCAGATGGGTGATCCCCTCGATCTGCTTGCTGTTCAACGGACGGGCGAGTTCCATCACCACCGAAGCGGTGGCCTTCTTCTCCTCGGAGACGAACAGCGATTTCTTCGGCAGCACCAGATGAACGCGCGCCTTGCTGACCGCGTCGATGCTCTCGATGGTCCGTGCCAGTTCACCCTGCAGACCGCGCTGGAAATTCATCTTCTGCAGAAAATCGGTCATGCCGACCAGATTGGTCTTATCGAAAATCTCGAAGCCGGTACCGTTCCCCTGCTTGGGCAGACCCTGGCTGGCCAGATCCAACTTCACGTTGTAGAGCTTGTTGGCCGGTACCTCGATGGTGGTTCCGCCCATGGAGAGCTGATACGGAACGTTCATCTGGGTGAGTTGCGCCACCACCTTGCCGGCCTCGGCCTCCGGCAGACCGGAGTAGAGCACCTTGTAACTGGGCCGGGTGGAAAACCAGATGACCGCCGTCAGAGCCAGGACCGTGGCGGCCACGGCCAACATCAAACCGTTGCGCCCACCCAGCGGGAGACGCTCCAAAAACCGCGTAAAAACTTCCGCTGGTGCCTCGGAGCGGGCAGCCATCGCGCTCGTCGCCTCTGCCATGTTCAGGTTTCCTCAAACTTAAAATAACAAGATAATGGGACGGCTTAAGCCAAATCCGCTGCGATCATCCATCCGCAACGAATCACGCCGGCATGCTCATGACTTCGCGATAGACTTCCAACGCCTTGTTGCGCACCTGCATCAGCAGGCGCAAATGCAACTCAGCCTTGGATCCGGCAATCTGCGCTTCGTGAATGCTCACCCCGGCATTGCCCAACAGCGCCTTTTCGCTCATATCCTTGGCCTCCCTGGTCAACCGGTCGGTCTCCTTGATCTGGCGCGCCAGGGTGACGGAGAAATCCTCCCAGTGTCCACCTCCCCCATCGCCTCCGGTGATCGACGGCGTCGAGAGGTTGATGGGCGGTAAAGGTGTGGTGCCTATGGGATTGATCGACATCGCGGGTTGCTCCTTACATCAATCGGGACTAACGACCGATCTCCAACGCCTTCATGGCCATGGCCTTTGAGGCATTGAGAACCGTGACATTGGATTCATAGGCGCGACTGGCCGCCATCATGTTGACCATCTCCGCCGTGGGATCAACGTTTGGCATGGCCACGTACCCTTGCGCATTGGCATCCGGATGGGTCGGATCGTACTGCAGTCGCGGCGGACGCTCATCCACGTGAATCCGCTCCACCGTCACACCGGTGGTCGCAGCCATCTGTTCGCGACTCAACATCTCGTCGAACGACTTGGCCGAAAAGACCGGATCCTTGCGCTTGTAAGGCCCGCCCTCCGGGGTACGGGTGGTCTGGGCATTCGCGAGGTTCTCGGCAATGATGTTCAGTCGCAACCTTTGTGCCGATAATCCGGATGAGGTGACGCGAAACGATGTCAGAAAATCGTCCATGAGGCTATTCCTCGTTTGTAAGTGCTGAATCCAACCTGGTTCAAGCCATCAACCCGGATCACTGGGAAGTGCTTCCCTGGATCACCATGCGCATCTGACTGATCTGCGAATTCATCGATTGGGCGGCATAGTTGTAGAGCAGCTGGTTGGCGCTCTGTCGGGCCATCTCCTGCTCCAGATCAACGCTGTTCTGATCCCCTTTGGGAATCGACGTCTCGACCTCTTGCAGCTCACCTTCGATCGGCATGTGCATGCCCATCGGCATGTGCCCACGCGCGGTGCGCGCCACGGGCAGCTCGTCGCCGACCGGCATGGAGTCGCGCAGCACATCCTCGAACTCCAGACGCCGCGCCTTGTAGCCAGGGGTATCGACATTGGCGATGTTGGAGGCGATGATCTCCTGGCGCCGGTGGCGCAGATTCATCAAATTGGACTTGAACGCCCCTTCGTTCCCCAACAAACCGAAATCGGCCATCTGCTCACTCCTTGGTTTATGTCAATTCATTGACGCAACCTGAATCCAGGTTCTCGCAATGAGAGCAAGCAGCACAAATCGTGCCGTTCATTCTTGATCCACGGACAAACCAACCACTTCGCGCGCGTCGGTTGACGACGCACCAGCAGGGATTGTTCTCCGACCGGCAACCTGCCATGATGATTGCGGCAGTCAACAGCCACGCATCCATCAAATACCAGGAGCACGCCCCCATGGAACAACGCCTCTCGCTGGTGACCCTCGGGGTCCGGGATCTGGCCCGCTCGAGGGCATTCTACGAGCGCCTGGGCTGGCGCCCATCCCCGGTGAGCAACGCCCATATCTGTTTTTTTCAAACCGGCTGCATGGTGGTGGCGCTCTACCCGCTTGCCGATCTTCTGGCGGATGAAGGCAAAACAGGTAAAATACCGGTGGCCGGCGGCATCACGTTGGGGATCAATGTCAGAGAGCGCGACGAGGTGGACCAGGAACTGGCCAAGGTGGCAGAAGCAGGCGCGACCCTGCTCAAACCTGCGTTGGATACCCACTGGGGCGGTCGCACCGCCTACTTCGCGGATCCGGATGGTCACCCGTGGGAGATCACCTGGGCGCCGATGTTTCCATTGGGGGGCAATGGAGAGTTGATCATTCCTTAGAAGCTGTTCGGCACTGACCAAACACCCTCTAAAAACCCACTCAAGCCCCTATTGATTCAGGAACCCCAGCATGCGCAAGCTGTCGGAGTGGTTGGAAAACCTGATTCCCAACAGATATGCCCCCCTATTGGCCGCGTTCCGAGCGGGTGCACCGGGCGATGTCGTGGTGTTTCGCCACGAATGGGTCGGTTATCTGCCGGACCCGTTGAATTGTTGGGTGGAGTGCAATGGGCAGGATGTGTCAGAACGGTTCCCGGCGTGGGACCAGGAGACGCTGGATCGGCTCGCACAGGCCGGGGTGATCGAAAAGATCGGTGACTGGCGCAACCCCGACGATCCGCTTGAGTACACCTGGACCTACAAGGTGCTTTGATTTAAACCGCACCTGCTTTGAGATGCGTAGTTTTTTGCAAGGCTGCGTGCAAGATGTGAGCGTCGTTTCCAAAAAACGGAAACGACGCTCACGAAGGCCGCGCGCGGCGCATTTTTC
>JAMOBI010000041.1:0-20245 GCA_039908105.1 Magnetococcus sp. YQC-9 | reverse complement strand
TGGGCCATGTTCGCGGGATTGTTTTGCAAAAGGCGCAAAACAATCCCGCATCCAAGGCGGCGCGCGGCGCATTTTTCGCAAAAGGCGCGAAAAATGCTTCTTGTAAAGAGCGCGCTAAAATCAAAGTCAAAACCCTGGGAGATGAATCTCCCAGACCCTCTCTTTTTTTTCACTAATAAAAACTACACATTCCAAGCTGGTTGCGGTTAGGTTAACGTAAGACACTACCGAAAAACCGAAAAAAAGTTGATTTGTAACCATTCAGAACCCTGACAGCACGTCGGACTCGCTCGCCCCCTCCCCCTTACACCGTCCAACCCGCCCGCGCCTCACGCAACGCCTGACTGCTCTGATTCAACGTATCGGTCAGCTGCCCGGAACGATGAATCGTCACATTCAACGTCTCCACATGATCCATGGCATCCAACATCATCTTCTGCACCTCTGCCGACGCCTGATACATCTCCTCGGCCACGCTGCGCATCGACTCTGCCCGATGCCGGGCCCCATCACTCTCGGAGGCCACCCGCTCGGCATGCTCGGCCATCACCACCGCAGAACGGGCCACCTCACCCGTGCCCGTGGCCGCCTCCTGGGCGCGCCGCGCCACCTCGTCAGAGGCCATCGCCAATTCGCTGGCATTGCGCGACACCTGTCCCGCCGAATCGGCCACCCGATCCATCGACTGTCCGATCTCACTCACGGCCAAACGCTGCTGATCCACGGCCTCGATGATGGCATCATTGCCCGCACCAATCCGGTCGATCAACTCGCCCATCTCGCGAATCGCCCCCACCACCAATCGCGTGCGATCCTGAATGTCGTTGGTCTTGGCCTCGATCAATTCGGTCGCCTCGGCGGTCTGACGCGCCAACTCCTTGACCTCACCGGCCACCACCGCGAATCCCTTGCCGCTCTCTCCGGCCCCGGCTGCCTCAATGGCCGCATTCAGGGCCAGCATGTGGGTCTGATCGGCAATCGAGTGGATCAGTTTGACCACTTCGACGATCTCATCCGATGACGAGGCCAACCCCTCGATGGCCACCAACGTCTCGTTGGAGGAGCGGTCAGCATGCTCGGCGATCCCGTCTGCCGCCGCGCACCGTTCGGTAATACGCGCGGAGAGTTCGCTCACATCATCCACCCGCCCGGCCACCCGATTCACCGAAGCGGCCACCTCCTCCAGATGACGGTTCACTTCGGCCAGATTGGCGGTCATCTGCTCGGCAGCCGCAGCCATGGCATGCACGTTGGCACTGGCCAACTCGGTGGAGTGCGCGGTGGCGTGAACATCGCGCGCCAACGCCTCCGCTGCCTTGGAAACCTGATCGATCCGTTCCACGGCTGCATCAATATCCTCTTTCAAACTCTCCAACTCATCATCCAGGCGGTTGTTCTCCTCCACCACCCGGGTCGACAAGGCGTGTGTGGCATTCGACTCCCGATCCATCTCGCCGCGCAACTCAACGAAACGCCCCGCAACCCCCTCGACCGATTCGGCCTCGATGTGCACGGTCCGCAAGTTGGTCGCCATGGCCTCGGTCATGATGTTGATGCCAGCCGCAATGGCACTCAACTCGTCATGACCAT
Source organism: Magnetococcus sp. YQC-9 (assembly GCA_039908105.1). Taxonomy (GTDB): domain Bacteria; phylum Pseudomonadota; class Magnetococcia; order Magnetococcales; family Magnetaquicoccaceae; genus Magnetaquiglobus. Next base: position 18,655 of record JAMOBI010000041.1, on the reverse strand, counting down.
TCCCCGGCGCCATCCGTCCGGTCAGATCCCCTTTCCCGAGACGGGCCAGACCATGCAGGATCCCCTCAACCCGCCGCCCGACCGAAACCATGCCAACCACGACCACGGTCAACAGGCTGCCCACCACCACGAGCGTGCCGGCCAGATAGAGCCAGAAAGCCCGCTCCGCCCGTACGCGCAGAATCCCGGCCAGCTCACCCAGATCGCGCGCCAACTCATCCTCCAGACCCTTGATCACGTCGATCCGTTTGGTGGAAGCCGGAAACCAGGCCCCGGGATCCACACCGAAACCGCCGGTCATGGCCTTCTCAAAGACGATCTTGCGGATCTTTTGCACCTCCTCCTCGGCCGGCGAGGCGAGCCACTGCTTCCCTTTTTCCACCTGCGATGGGGTGGCCAGATCCATGAAACTCTTGAAATAGACCCCCTGGCCACCCACCAGGGCGGCATATTTGGTCAACTTGGCCGGATCAAAACGGTCGGCGGTGAACACCGCCATCATCAAGGCACGCTCCTGACCGGCCAGCTCCTTTCCCGCCACCAGATGGGCATACGCCAGGGCACGGGAGGCCAGAACGATATTATTGGAATGGCTCGGCAGATCGGCGATCAACTCCAATAGCATCGCCAATTCGCCGGTATATTTGGGTACCACCTCATTGGCCGTGGCCTTCTCCCCCTCGACCTCGGTGCGAATCGCCCCGATCCGCTGCTTGCTGCCCGAGGATTTTTCCACCTTCCCAACCAGAACAGGTGCAAAATTCCGCCAGCGCTCCCGCCCGAACCACTCCAGCCAGGCGGCCAGAGCCTTGTCGGTCCCGGCGCGTTGCGCCTCCAACTCCGGACGGAACCGTTTCTTGCCACTCGACAGGTATCCCGAAGTCAGACCGCGCTCCTTCTGCCCCTCGTGGATCACGTTGCCGGTCAGAACGGCCAATTCGGCCAGGTCGGCATGCAGAGCAGCCTCACGCGACTGGGAGAGCTTGTCGAACGTGGCCGATCCACTCAAGCCCACGATCACCAGCAGCGCACAGACCAGCAACAGCAATACCTTGAATCGCAGCTGTCCCCTCATGCCTTATCGTCACCCTCCATGCAGGACTCCGTCTTCAATCCGCGCACCACACACCTTGAAAATCGTGTGCCTCAAGCCGACCTTTCCTGTGCGCCACACGCCTCCCGCATCACGCACCACCAATCTTGCTCTCTTCACGTGCCACCCGTTTTCCACAACGTGCGCATCACCCTCAATAATTGCGCGGCAGTAAAAACGACTCGCCGGCAAAAAAATGACAAGCGTTTCGTCCAGCCTTTTTGGAACGATACATCGCCTCATCCGCGCATTTGAGCAGGTCATGCAGATTTTGCGAGTCTCCCGGAAAAAATGCAACACCCAGCGAACCGGAAATATAGGTTTGCTTCCCTTCCAGCTCAAAAGGCTCGTTGAGACGCTGCAAAATCCGTCGCGCCGTCGCCTGCGCCCGCTCAACGGTGCACTCCACCAGAATGACGGTGAACTCGTCACCGCCCAGGCGCGCCACGGTATCACCATCCCCCACCGGTTCTCGAATCCTAGCCGATGCGGCCTTGAGCAGTGCATCGCCTGCCGCATGACCCAAATTGTCATTCACCCACTTGAAACGATCCAGATCCACGAACACCAAAACCAGCTGCTGCCCCGTCGCCTTGGCCCGTTTCAGGGCATCCTCCAGGGTGGACATGAACAGCGCCCGATTGGCCAGACCGGTCAAGGCGTCGTAGTGGGCCTGATGAAAGATCTTGGCCTCCGCCTCCTTGCGCTCGGTGATGTCGCGCAGGATGCCGGTAAAGAGGAGTCGATCCTTGAGCCGCACCTCGCTGATGGTCAACTCGATCGGAAAGGTCGCGCCCCCGTTCTTGATCGCCACTATCTCCAGAGTTGAACCCAGCACATTGCCCTTGCGGGTCAAAAGATAGTCGGCAATGTATTGATCGTGCTTCTCCCGATGCGGGGAGGGCATGAGCATCGACACGTTTTTTCCCGTCATCTCCGGCATGGGGTAACCGAACATGCGACTCGCCGCCCGGTTGACCGACTCCATCACCCCACCCTCGTTGATCACCACGATGGCATCCGCCGCCGTGTTGACGATCGCCTCCATGCGCGCCCGGGCTTCCGCCACCTCCTCGTTGGCAAAGTGCTTCTCCAGCGACAGACGGATCCGTTTGAGCAACACCACCCAGCGAATCGGTTTGTTGATGTACTCCTCGGCCCCGGCGGCAAACGCCTTTTCCACCGATTCGTCATCATCGAGCGCGGTGATCATGATGATGCCCACATCCCCACCATTGGCGGAACGACGGATCTCGGTGCAGGCCCGATAGCCATCCACCACCGGCATGTTGGCATCCATCAACACCAGATCGTGCGGCAACTCGCGAAATTTGCGCACCGCCTCCTTGCCATCCGCCGCCTCGGTGACCACATATCCGGACTTCTCCAGGAAATTCCGGATCATCTCGCGCGCCGAACGGGAGTCATCCACCACCAGGATGCGCGCTCTTCTTTGTAGGCCGGCAAATTCCATCCTCACCTCGCTTGCAACTCAAATAGCTGCTATTCCATAACGTTCATTCAAAGCTCAATCGAAAGATCTCCCATGTCGCGCCACTGCCGATTCCGCACAATTCCTACCCCTCCAACCGCTTGCCGGCAGCAAACATCTCATCCATGCTGCTTGAGGCGACCGGTTTGCTGAAGTAATACCCCTGCAACTCGTGACAACCGCGCTCGCGCAACAGCTCCAGCTGTTCGCGCGTCTCCACCCCCTCGGCCACGATCTTCAAATTCAACGCCTGGCCCATGGAGATGATCGCCAGCACGATCGCCAAGCCCTCACGCGTCTGTCCCAGATCGCGCACGAACGATTGATCGATCTTCAAGGTATCGATCGGGAATTTCTTTAGGTAATTCAACGATGAATACCCGGTGCCAAAATCGTCGACCGCCAATGTCAGACCAAGCGCTTTCAACGCCTTCATCCGCTCAATCGAACGCTCGACATTCCCCATCACCATACTCTCGGTGATCTCCAATTCCAGGGCGCCGGGGGGCAGGTCCACCTCTTCTAAAATCGCCTGCACCTCATCGACCAGCTCGCTCTTCTGGAACTGCAACGCCGAAAGATTGACCGCCATGCGGATTTCGTACCCCTGTTTGCGCCACAACGCGGCCTGGCGACACGAATCGCGCAACACCTGGGCGCCCAAGGGCAGGATCAATCCGGTCTCCTCGGCCACCGGGATGAAGCGGGCCGGCGAGACCATCGGCCCCTCCGGCGGAAACCAGCGCACCAGCGACTCCATGCCAACGATCTGCCCGCTCGTCAGCGACACCTTGGGTTGATAGTGAACGGTGAATTCGTTGTTCTTGATGCCGTTGCGCAGCGCGCTTTCCATCTGGAGATGGTTCTGCATGCCGGCGTTGATCGCCTCCTCGAAGAACTTGATCACCCCTCGACCGCTCTCCTTGGCCTTGTACATGGCGATGTCGGCATGTTTGGTGAGCGTTTCGATCTCCTCGCCATCCTTCGGATAGACGCTGATGCCGATGCTCGCCCCGATGAACACCTCGTGACCGTTGATATGGAAGGCGTGTTTCAGGCTGTCGATGATCTTGCGTGCGATGGGTGCGGCATCCCGCCCCTCTTTAAGGCCGGTGATGACCGCCGCGAACTCATCCCCACCCAGACGGGCGACCGTGTCGTATTTGCGCAGCGTGATCCGGATCCGCTCGGCCACCTCGATGAGCAGTTGATCGCCGGCGGAGTGTCCGAGGGAGTCGTTGACATGCTTGAAGCGGTCCAGATCGATGAAAAAGACCGCCAGTTTGAAGTCATAGCGGGACTTCTTGGATAGTTCGTGTTCCAAACGATCGCGAAACAGCACCCGGTTGGGCAACTGGGTCAGGGCATCGAAATAGGCCATCTGCTGCAGACGCTTCTCGGACTCCTTCAACTCGGTGATATCCGAGAAGATTCCCACGTAATGGGTCAATTCATTCGCATGATTCCAGACCGTGGTGATCGACAGCCGCTGCGGAAAGATTTCGCCGCTCTTGCGTCGATTCCAGATCTCGCCCGACCAGGCCCCCTCCTGACTCACGATCCGCCACATCTCCTCGTAGAATGCCTGATCGTGTTTGCCGGAACTCATCATGTTCGGATTGTGACCATACACCTCCTCGAACGAATAACCGGAAATCGCCGAGAACGCCTGATTGCTCTTGATGATCCGACAGTCGGCATCGGTGATCAGAATCCCTTCAGTGGCGGTTTCAAACACCTTGGCCGCCAAGGTCAACCCCTGCTCGGCACGGATGCGTTCGTCGATCTCGGCGAACAGCTGTTGATTGGCATGCTCCAACTCCCGGGTGCGCTCCCACACCCGCTGTTCGAGCTCGGCATAGGCGTTCGCCAGGGCCGCCTTGACCAGCTTGCGCTCGGTGATATCCTTCATGATCAGCGTATAACGCACTTCGCCGGCACCGGTCTCGTAACTGCTCAATGAGATCTCCACCGGGAACGTGCCCTCGTCGCGGCACTGACCCACCACCTCGAAGGTGAGGTGAATCGCAGCCTCATCGCCCTGCCCGGTGTGAAACACCGCCTTGAAATTGGGCACCAGATCCTCGATATGGCAGCCCGCCAGGGTGCCGGGATAGTAGCCGAACAGATCCTCCCCGGTTGCATTGACCGAGACCACGCGACCATTCGCATCCAGGGAGATGATGGCATCCGGCGCGGTCTCCAACATCGAGCGCATACGGCTCTCCGAGTCAGCCAGGGCACGCATCGCCTGTTGATTCTCGCGCGTGGAGCGATCCAGCCCCTCGACCATGCGATTCATCGAGACGGCGATCCGATCGAGATCATCCGTCGGCTCAACCCCTTCGGGCAATTCGATGCGTGCCGACAACTCCCCGGCGCGGATCCGGCGATTCAAGGCGACGATCCGGTCGGCCTTGTCGCGCAAGCGCCGCACCAGAAAGGCACCCAATCCCAACGACACCGCCATGATCGCCAACAACGCGAGCCGGTAACCCAACAGCGCCCGGCGCGCCTCGCCTTCCAGCTCCCGCCCGCGTGCGGTCAACCGCAAGGCCAATTGATCCTCCAACTCCTTGAATTGATCGATCTTGGCCGTGGTCGCCGCGAACCAGTCGTTGGCCTCCAGGTTGAACTGGCCCACCCGGGTCGACTCCATCAGCCGCCGGATCGCCTCATCCGCCGGCAGATCATCGATCTTCACCCCGGGGTCGTAGTCGATTTGATGCAGCGTCCATCCCAAATTCTGCAGTTCGATGATCCGCCCGATACTGCGGCGATAGGCCTCGATATTCTCCCAGACGATCTCCACATCAAGACGCTGTGCATCGGAGAGCTCCACTGGCGGCAGCGCACGAATGCGTTGAAGAATCGCTGCAATCGTCTGACAACTGTTCTCGAACTGCTCCTGATAGTGAGACTGCCGCGCCTGGGCGTGGAAAGAGTCATCGATGGAACCGTAGAGCGAACCGCGGATCAACAGATTCTTGACCGAATGATAGGCCCCGCGCAGTCCCAGATGTGGATGGAGTTGACCCAGCAAAATGTAGAGCGAACTGGCGTGACCGCTTTTGAAGAGCACCTCGCGCATCCGTTCCACGGTGTGGGCGTCGGATCCAAAGGCGATGGCATCGAAGCGGACCTGCTCTTCGGGAGAAGCCATGGCGTGAAAGATGCCGAAAAGTGTCTCCTGTTCGGATACCAGCGCACTGAAACGGCGATACATGCCCGGAGCGAAACGTCCGGCGGTCAAGGTCTCGGCGATGATCCCCCGCTCGATAGCAGCGCGTTCTTTCCCTTGAAGAAAAATATTGTAATTGCGGGTCAGCGTGGCGATCTCGACCGTGGCCGAGAGGCTGGAGAGCCGATCGATGGTGTTGAGCAGATCGAGATTGAGCGACGAAAAGTAGCCGATCGCCTCGCTGCCATCGATTTCGAGGCGGTCGACCGCTTGACGCAGTTGGTCGCGTTTCTGAAAGTTGGCAAGCGCGCTTGAGAAGAATTCGCCGAGTTCCTGCGCGTCCCAATCCCGGTGACGGGCGTCGGCCATCGTCCGGTTGAGCCGCTCGAAGGCTGCCTCAACGCGCGCCCGCTGACAGAGCATCTCCTCTCCAAAGCGCGCGCCGCGACTGCCGAGAAAACCGGCGGTCATGCCGCGCTCGCGCTGGATCTCATGCACCAGATCGCTGATCAGAATGGCCAAGCCGGAGTGATGATTCATCCGCTCCATGGCGGCGATCAGCACCCGTTTTTCGTGAATGCCGACCACACCCAAACCCAGGATGCCGCCCAACGGAATGAGCAGGATCAGCAACAGCTTGACATGAAACGAGAGGGACTCCAAGAACCTCATGCTCGCCCAGCCTCCGCTCCCCTTGCGCTTTAGCCCCAACGATTGGCAAAATGGCTTAACGTATCCAATAAATCCCTATCATTCAAGCAAGTTTCGCAGACCGTTCCATCCGGGTCAATCCCTATTTGCGACTAAGCTTTATTCTCATCGAATCACCGCGCCGGCCATAATCAAAAACATGGTACCGGTCAAAGCACCCAACCCCAGCGCCCTTTTAATCGGAATGCCGTGGATGGTGCGCAACCCGGCGGCGGTGAAGAGACTCTCGGCGGCCACGATGGTCACATGCCAGGGGATGATCACCTCCGGACCGCCAAAACCGAGCATGATCAAAAAGCTGTCCACACACAGACTCGGCAGCCAGGGACCGAAGAAGCAGAATCCCAGCAAGGTCCAGGCCTTGCGCAGGGTCAAGGGTGCGATCACCGCATAAGGCGCGCCATGCACCCAGATGACGTAGGCAATGGTGGTGATGATCAACAGGCCATAGGGACCATAAGCAAAAATCTCGAAAAAGCGGTAACTTTGCGGATCAATGCCAAAGGGGACCGGCAGCAGCATGGCGCTCTTTTCGTGATAAAGCGTCACCATGGTGGTCAGGGCTGTGGACTCCCAACGCAGAATCTGCAAAGCGAAAGCCCAGGGAAACAGATCATAGGCGCGCAGGCGGGTGAAGAGTCCTTCGGGTCGAAAAAGCACGAACCAGACAAAATTGCGGATCATGGAGCGATCAAGCCCCCGGCGCGCAACAGCTTGCGCAGACGTACCAGCTCGGCGACCAGCAGGCGGATCCGTTCGATCATCTTGAGCAGAATCCGCAGGCTCAACGTCGGATCCTCGCTCATCCAGCGCAACAGACCGCGCTTGTCCACGGTCATCACCCGCACCGGCCCCAAGGCCCGGATCGTGGCCACGCGCGGATGGTCGGAGAAGAGCGACATTTCGCCGAAAAAGGCATCCTTTTCCAGAATCGCCAACCGATGCGGTTCCAGCCCGCCATCATCGATCACCACCTCGACGCAACCTTCGAGAATGACGTACAGACTGTCACCGACCTCCCCTTCGCGCAAGATCACCTCGCCATCCGCATACTCCTTGCCAAGCGTTGGTTTTTCCGAATCGAACAACATGGGCGTTTCACGCTCCTTTGTAAGGTGAGGATTCTTCGACCGAAGGACGACGCCAGGAGCAGAGTCTCGCAAACAAGGCCACCAACAGCCGCATCAGGATCACCGGGTGGCCGGCCCGCCGAAAGATATCCTTGTAGCTCGAACTGCCGGTGAAGGTATCCCACATGGCCGAACTCAAACGGCGCGGATCGGCATCACGCTCCTGTTCATCCCGGATGACCGCGAGCATGGCGCGACGAAACGGCGGGATATGGCGCAGCAGGCCATCCATGGAGAAGAGCAGATGACCCAGCCGGTTATCCCGGTCCATCTCCTGACAGGCCGGCCAGTAGCCGATCCGGAAGGCCTCGACGGAGATGCCACGCGACAGGGCGGTATAGGCGCACGCCTTGGCCATGCGGTAGGCGGCACCAATACCATCCTTGTAGAGGCGCGAGGAGGCGCAATCCCCGACCAGCACCACGCGATCGCCGAAGGGCTGCACAGGCGGTCCGATGTTGATGCGCGGCTGGCAGTGACAGGGCCGCACCGGGGTTTCCCAGCCGTCGGGGAACAGCTCCCGGATCCGGGGTGACTGACAGACCCGTTTGGCCAACTCCTCGTTGACCCCTTCGCCCAAAAGAATGAAGGTGGCGTAGTGTCCTTTCGGGGTCAGAGCGGCAAACTTCATGCCAGGAACATCGAGCAGGAAGATGTGCATCGCATTGCCCAGGCGCCGATGCACCTCATCGGCCCCCATGTAGAACTCCGCCACCCAGGCGCGATCGCTTTTGGGCGGGTGGTAACCGAAATCCAGCTCCTCGAAGAGTTTGACCCCGGATCCGTTGAGTCCCACACAGCCGATCACGAACTCATAGTCGTGGGTCTCACCGCTCGCCTCATCGCTGCCGGTTTCCTGTCGCGGGGGCTGGAGATGGAGCCGGATCCGGCTGTCGACCAGACGTTCGAGACGGCGCACGCGGCGCGGGATGTGTACCGCGCCCTGGCCAATGGCCATTTGCAGAAGATGGTGATCAAAGCTGCGCCACGGCAGCGGACTCTGACTCTCGGCACCCATCGGTCCGGCACCGCGAAAAATCGAGGCGATGCGCATCTCCTCGTGCAGCGGACGGATCGCCACGGATCCGGAGTCGGTGTGCAGGACGTAGGAGTCGATGGCATCCAGCAGCACCTCCTTGGGGAGCGAAATCCCCTCGGCAGCCATCTTCTGCATCAACGATTCGGAGATCACCCCACCGCACATGTTGCAGCCGGGCGGGCCGGTCAGGGTGAAATCGCGCGGCTCGAACAGCTCGAGGCGCAACTCGACGCCGAACTGTCGCGCCAGATCCAACAAAAAATAGGCGCAAAGCGAGCCGGCAGGAGCCCCGCCGACGATCGCCACCCGCGATCCGGAGGTCAGCTCCATCACCCCGGTTTCCGTCGTCTGTCGCGATCCCGCCAGATGGCGAGACCCTGGGCGTTCAGATGCAGATCCGCCGCCAACAGCGCGGTATCGAGCGGCTCCGGCACGCCGATGGCGCGCGCATGGGCAAAGGTCAGATCCCCCAGGGCTGCGATCCACTCATCCGTTGTGGCTTCATCCGGGAGCGTAGCCGCCACCCGGTGATACCCCATCAACTGGCTGTCGAGATCATCAGCCAGGGCCGGATCAAAGGGGAGAGCGCCAAAATGGGTCAGGTAGAGCCATTCGGGTTGCAGGGCGGCCAGGCGTCGCACCGTGGCGCGCGAGCTGTCGATGTCGAACTGGGTGGGGGTCGTGGCCGGCATGATCAACGGACGCGCCCCGCCATCGAACTCGCGATAGGAGAGACCGAACGCATCGCCGGTGAACAGGCCGTTGGTTTGTGTGTCGAGCAGACAGAGGTGATTCAACGAGTGGCCGGGGGTATCGAAAAAGATCAGATTGCGACCGCCTAGGTCAAAGATTTCGCCGTCGACCGGGGAGTGGACGCGCGCCGGATCGATCGGCTCGGCTCCCCCCAAGGTCATGGCGAAACGCTCCTCACCGTAGACCCCTCTGGCCCCGTCGACCAGCCGGGAGGGATCGACCAGATGCTTGACTCCCTGGGGATGGATGAAGATCCGGGCGTTCGGCAGATGTTGCAGCAGGGCGCCCGCAGCACCGGCATGATCGAGATGCACATGGGTGACGATCACCGCGCGCACCATGGCCGGCGTCAGGCCGTGATGGGTCAGGGCATCCAGCAGGATCGGCAGCGCGGGCAAGGGACCGGTTTCGACGAAGAGCGCCTGGGCACCGGAACGGATCAACCAGGCCGCAGCAAAACCGGGACGGATGTAGTCAACGTCGATCCGGGTGATCCCGGCGTGAATCTCTTGGAATTTCGATGACATGACCGATCGACTCCCGACAGTTTGAAGAGAGTTGGAATAATGCAACCGGTTCATATTAAGCCAATCCAACCGAATTGACGAGTCTTCATTACTGTTTTCCGTGGAACTTCCATGGGGAGTTCCACGAATGGGGGGTGAAGGGGACTCCCCATCCTGCGAATTTGTCAAAAAAAGAGCCTCAGTGTTTCTGGAACGTACTGGACAGAACATGCTCATGAGAGATATAAAATTCAGAAAAACATGATATTGACTTGGATGCATTTCGGAGCACTCAATTTCCGGAGGCGGTTGCCATGAAGCCATCATTCGCCCTCATCGTCACCCTGTTGCTCCTGCTCTTCCCCCTGTCCAAAACTGGCCTGGCCGATGGTCTGCCGCAGATCCTCGCCGCTTTGCAGGATTCGCGCGCCAAACTCCTCACCCTGGTCGAAAGCTCTGATTCAAGCCAGCAGAAGAGCCTGATCGATGCGCTCATGGCCTCCCACAAGGAGATCGATGGCCGCGTGGCCGCCCTGTTGAGCAACAGCGCCACCCCGGCGGATGTCAAAGCCAGGATCGAGAGTTTCAAAAACGTTTGGGATCTCTTCAAGGAGACCCGCGAGAAAGAGATCTTCCCGGCCATCGTGGCGGGCGACAAGGCCAAGGCCAAAGGTCTCGGCAAGGGAATTCAGGGCGAACGCATGCAGAAGATGCTTGAGACCCTGAAATGATCACCTTCTTCCCGAAACCCATCCATCCCGGATTCTGCTGTCCGAGCTGGTGGAGCAACCAAGCTGATTTGACTGGTTGCAACGGGCGGGCACGCCAGTCAACCTTAAAGCCTCTGTCACTCGGCTTTATTTTTGGGCCATGTTCGCGGGATTGTTTTGCAAAAGGCGCAAAACAATCCCGCAAGCCTTGGCGGCGCGCGGCCTTCGTGAGAGTCGTTTCCGGTTTTTGGAAACGACTCTCACATTTTGCACGCAGCCTTGCAAAAAAACTACGCATCCCAAAGCAGGTGCGGTTTAATAAAAACGACACATTCCAAGCTGGTTGCGGTTTGCCAACAAAGCGAAACTTCCAAGCTCTCAAATCAGCTCTGTTGACCTGCCAGTCAGAAGGCGGAACACTCTTTATAAACTTGCATGATGGGGGGGAGAACCCCCTCAACCCCAACCGTGGAACTCAAACAACAGCGTCCCACGGTAAAAATCGCCTCCACGAACACCGTCGCATCTCTTGACGACCCGGCGGCAACCGGGTATTAACGGGATTCATAGGCACGGCACACCCCGTAGCACCCGACAAACCATTCTTAAGTCTGACGCGAGGCACTCCAAGACATGATCTCATCGGATCGCTGGCTTCAGGCTCCCCTCCAGTGGCTTAACACCACCCTGCAGCGGCTCACCCAGCCGCTTTTCGAATCCGCAGCCAAAAAAACCGACACTCCGGTCGATCCGGCTGCCCCCCCCTGGAGCTGGCAGGCATTCCGCACCACCCTGACACAAACCGGCAGACGACTGGCGGAACTGCTGCTCTCCTCGGACAAGCCACCCGTCGAGCCGCTCGATCCAACCCCCGCCGAACCGCTGACGCTTTACTCCGCAACCGGACAAACCCGCATGCTGGCACCTCTGGAACGCTCCACGCTCTGGATGCGTCCGGCAGCGCGCGGCGGGGTGTGGCGCGATCCATCCTTTCGCGTCGAACTCTCGCCGCAGGGCCGGGTGGCGGGCGGGGCCATGACCAGCGTCTACGCCGCTCCGGGTGAACTGGACCGGTTCGTGGAGTCGATCCGCGTCGAGCGTCAGGCAGGATTTTATCCCAACGAGGTGTTTGACCAGGCGCGTGTGATCCTGCGCAAGGGGGAGTGTCTGGAGGCTGGGAGTCTGTCGGGGTCTTAAACCGCACCCAATTTGGAATGCATGGTTTTTCTGGTGAAAAAAAAGAGAGGGTCTGGGAGATTCCTCTCCCAGGGTTTTGTTTTTGACTTTGATTTTGACTTTAGCGCGCTCTTCCAAAGAAGCATTTTTCGCGCCTTTTCTGGAAAAATGCGCCGCGCGCCGCCTTCACGGGCTTCGTTTCCGCCTTTTGGAAACGAAGCCCGCATCTTGCACACGGCTTGGCAGAACATTACGCTTCTCAAAATGGGTGCGGTTTAGAAACCAAAGATGAAGCCCAAACAAAGATGGGATTCCCCATCCCACTCGGGGTGCTCGGATTCACGCAACGGATCGTCGTATCACACGGGAGATCTCACACAGCCTGACCGGCATGGTGCAAGGCAGGACCAAAGGTTTGCGTCGCATCCTGAATCAGGGCGTTGCAGGTGTCGGCAGCCAGCGCACCCGCCTTCTCGACGATGAGCAGCCGATCCCAACCGTCAAGCGGTGCACCCATCCAGAGATGAAAGAACCACTCCCCGCGCCGCCAATGACGAATGCGTGGCAGAGGCCCATCGATCACCCCTTGCACCAGGGTTGCGAGCCTCTCTGCCCCGTCACCGGGAGCTATGGCCAGCAAATGACTTTTCCGCTGGCGTGGATTCCAGTAAGCTAACAGCTCCACCGGTATCCGTGGGGCGAGCCAAGCGGCCAGATCCTCCATCACCTCGGCGAGATTGCCGGGAGAGGTGGTGGACAGGAAAACAGCCGCCAACGATGGCTCATGGGTTGGATCAGCGGGCGCGAGAAGTTCCGCCTCATCCCAGTTGTCGGGCGGCTCCCGAAACAACAGATCGGGAAGATCGGTCATGTCCATATGTCGAATGCCCCATGGCAACAGGCTGCAATTGACGGTTCCATCTTGGAACCTTAACCTGAAATTAACGAATGCGAGATTCATGCCAAATTTACCTTTACAATCTTGGACCCAACCATTCACCCATTGGTTCCGCAGCGGTCTATTTTTTCTGATCGCTGCCTTCTTCGCAGGCGTCACCGCACCTCTCGAAGCCGCGCAACCAGCCCCGCAACCCCCGGAGGTGCAGCGTTTGCAGGCTTTCATGGATCGTCTGCGCAGCGTGGATGCCGAGTTCGAGCAGCGCCTGCTCGACGACCAGGATACAGCCGAACCGCGCGACAGCCGGGGCCGATTCCAGGCCGTGCGACCCGGCAAGTTCCGTTGGGACTACAACACGCCGTACAAGCAATCCATTGTCTCGGATGGCCGCCTGGTGTGGTTCTACGAACCGGATCTCAAACAGGTGACCCGCTCGACCGCCGCCCGGCTCGACAAAACCCCGGCGGGTTTTTTGATTTCGGGCAAACGGATCGAGGAGAGCTTCACCTGGGAGGTGATCCCCGGACCGACCGCCGATCAACCGGCGGTGCGCCTCACCCCGCTCCACGAGGGTTCGCTGCGCTGGATCGCCATCACGCTGCATGCGAAAAAGGATGAGATCGTCGATTTTGTCATCGAAGACTCCCTCAAGCACCGCTCGCGCATCCACTTCATCAACTGGCACGCCAATGTCGAGTTGCCGGCGGAGCGTTTCCGTTTCGAGGTGCCCAATGGGGTGGATATCGTGGAAACCTCTGAAAAGAATCAGGCCAAGTAATGTGCATGACGGGGAAAAACCCCTCACCCCCAACCGTGGAGCTCTATTGCACGTGTTCCACGGTATCAACCAGGAGAGAGTGACCGATGCCTTCGTTCGACGTGGTTTCCGAGGTGGATTTGCAAGAGGTGGACAACGCGGTCAACCAGGTGGCCAAGGAGATTGCCACCCGTTATGATTTTCGCGGCTCCAAATGCAAAGTGGAGCGCGAGGAGTCGCTGCTCAAGGTGCTCGCGGACGACGACTACAAACTTGATCAGGTGCTCGATGTCCTGAAAGAGAAACTGGTTCGGCGCAAGGTGGATCTCAAAGTGCTCGACTACGGCACGGTGGAGGCCGCCTCGGGCGGCATGAAGCGTCAGCAGATCACCGTGCGTCAAGGGGTGGACAGCGAATTGGCCAAAAGGATCGTGGCCGGAATCAAGAACAGCAAACTCAAGGTGCAGGCCGCCATCCAGGGGGAGCAGGTGCGCGTCACCGGCAAGAAGCGGGATGATCTTCAGGAGGCGATCGCCAGCATCAAGGCAGCGGGCTACGAACTGCCGTTGCAGTTCACCAACTTTCGGGAGTGATCCGTGCACAGGAGTAGTTGGCAGGAGCGCCTCAAAAAGAAACGTTTGCCTAAAGTGGGGCTGATCTCGCTCGGCTGCCCGAAGAACGTGGTGGATGCCGAACGGTTGTTGGGTCGCTTTCTCGAAGGGGGGCACGATCTGACCAGCGATCCGGAACAGGCTGACATTCTGCTGGTCAACACCTGCGGCTTCAAGGCGGACGCCGAGGCCGAATCACGGGCCGCAATCGAAGAGATGGCCGCACTCAAGGCGGCCCACCCCGGCAAACGGCTGGTGGTGACCGGCTGTCTGGCGCAACGCTATGGCGAACGATTGCGCGCAGAGATCCCGGCCATCGATCTTCTGGCCGGCACCACGGGCCACGATCAGCTGCTTAAACGTCTGACGATCCCGATCACGCCGATGCCGGAGGCCGATTTCGCCACCACCTCCGAGACAGCCCCGCGCGTGCTCACCACCCAGCCGCACACCGCCTATCTCAAGATTGCTGAAGGGTGCGATAACCCGTGCACCTTCTGCATCATCCCGCGTCTGCGCGGTCCGTTCCGCTCGCGCCCTGTTGATGAGATCCTCGCCGAGGCCGAGGCACTCGCTGCCGGTGGGGTGCGCGAACTGATCGTCGTCTCCCAGGATACCACGCTCTACGGACGCGACTTGAACCCGCGCTTGAGCCTGGTGGATCTTTTGGCCCGATTGGAAAAAATCCGCGGGATCCGCTGGATCCGCCTGATGTATCTCTATCCCACCCTGATCACCGACGCACTGCTCGATCATATCGCCGCCTCCGAGCGGATCCTCCCCTATTTCGATCTGCCGTTGCAGCATGCGGAATCGCAAGTGTTGCGCCGCATGCGCCGGGCCGAGCGTCCGGAGGATCTGGAACGGCTGGTGACCCGCATTCGGGCACGCCTGCCGGAGGCGGTGTTGCGTTCGGTCTTCATCGTCGGTTTTCCGGGGGAGAGCGAGGCGGAGTTCAACCAGTTGCGGGCGTTCGTGGCCAACAGTCGCTTTGATCACGTCGGGGTCTTCACCTACTCCGATGAGCCGGAATCAACGGCTTTCGGGCTGCCGGACAAGGTACCCAATGAGGTCGCCGAAGCACGCCGCGCGGAGTTGATGACCTTGCAGCGGACGATCAGCCGTGAAAAGCTGACATCGCTGATCGGCAAGCGTCTGGAGATGGTGATCGATGGGAGCGAGGCGGGTCGTCCGCCACGTCTGATCGGTCGCACCACGGGTCAGGCCCCGGAGATCGACGGCCTCACCCGTCTGGAGGGGCGCGCCACCTTCCCTCCCGGCACCTTTCTGCCAGTGGTGATCACCGCTGCCGGCGACTACGACCTCAAGGCACGCATCGCCGGGGCGCCGCTTGTCATTTGATCTCAAGGGATCACGATTCAAGCTTTGATGTATGGAGGACGCGGGGTTGATCCCTCCTGCGTTTGGGCAAGGCCACGCTTTTTCAACAACTTAAATTTTTTATTGTTCCTGTTGCCACAAGACGACTTCTGACATTCCCTTACGCAAAAAACATCACCCTGTTCTTTTAAACAGACAAAGGGTAATCACAACCCCTTGTCAGCACGCACCATCCTCTGTATGATTAAAATTTGATACCTGTACACTACAATCAGTCCTTTTGAATTCATATAAATCAAGCACGCTTATACAAGCCGACATAATTTGTTAATGGTGATTATTGCAAAAACATGTCGCAATAATCGGCATATTGTTGCAATAGCCATCACAAGTGACCGATCACTCACCACTCAACCAGGAGGATATCATGCCAAAGACCATCATTTTCTGTGCAGACGGAACCTGGAACGGCCCAGATCAGGACGACGATCACGACGGTCTTCCGGATCATACCAATGTACTCAAGCTCTTTCTCAATCTTGCCGGGCAAGACACCTCGGAGAAATATCGGCTTGCCAACGAACAGGAACGGATCGTCACGGACGCCAATGGCAACATCACCCAAATCGCCAAGTATCTGCACGGGGTGGGAGATTCCGACAACTGGCTGAAAAAGGCTCTGGGAGGGGGATTCGGTGCCGGGGTGATCTCGCGCATTGTGCGCGGGTATACCTTCATCTCCCGCAACCATCAGCCTGGAGACACAATCTTTCTGATCGGCTTCAGCCGTGGCGCCTACACCGTGCGTGCCCTCGGCGGTCTGATCGTCAACCAGGGGTTGCTCAAAGCCGAACTGATCGCCGAAACCACCAAGGAGAACGCCTACTGCATGGGCATGGAGGCTTGGCGGATGTATCGAAACGAATCCGCCCAAAAAGCCAATCCACTGGCTCGCATGGTTGAATCAATCGCCTCGCTGGTCTCTTCCTCCGGCAATGCGGGCCTTCTCGGTTGCCTGAATCATCAACTCGATGATGACGACTTCGAGACAGACGTCTGGATCGAAGGGATCGGTGTCTGGGACACGGTGGGCGCCATGGGTGTTCCGGTCTTTCACGATGGGGAACAAAAGGATCTGTTCCGTTTCGCGGACACGGCATTGAGTGCACAAGTCCTCAACGGACTGCATCTGGTCTCGATCGACGAAAGACGTGGGGATTTCGCCCCGACCTTGTGGGAGCAACGATTCAATACAGATGGTCAACCGGACCCGAATGTCAAACAAATCCTCATGCCCGGCGCACATGCCGATGTCGGCGGCGGCTATCCGGTCAAGGGCAACCAGAGCGATCTGTCCGATATCAGCCTGCTGTGCATGACCCAATGGTGTGCTCGTCTTGGCGTTCAATTCGCCGTCACACCTCCCATCGTCATCAATACTGCCGCCGTCCATGGCGTGGCCCACCAACCGTGGCAACACCCGCCCTTCAACATCATGCCCCAAAAACACCGCTCCTTCCCGAATCATCTGCTCCTTCATCCTGCGGTGTTCGCCCGCTGGGGGCAGAACGTCATCCCGGAACCCGGCGAATCCGCCGAACTCTATCTCCCGAAAAAAAGTTTGAACAATTTCCTCGATGCCACTGGAGTACCCGACATCGTCAAGCAAAGCCCGGCTTGTTAATCGGTAACGGCCCTGCCACCCCCGTTTGTCACACGAGCGGGGTGAGCAGGGCATCCTTTACACAACCAGACACAGCCGGAGAACAGACATGAGCGACTCCCAAACCACCCCGACCGAAGAGCCGGTTGACACCCTGGACGCAAAACCACCCCCGTCATCCACGACTGATCCGCCTCAAAGTCCGCGAGAAGTGCCGTCCGTCAATCCAGATGGCACTGCCCCGCTCGCCGGGTGTGATGCGATTGCCGTACTCCCTGATCAACAGGGGAGAGAAATTCTGTATCAATTCGGGGATGCACAAATGAATCCAGAAATGGAGTCCCTGAAGGACGAGGTGGACTCAATCCTGATCACGCTCCGTTCACTCTTCACCAATCCGCAAGATCCATGGTTCCAGAACTACTTCGGAACCCTGCTCACCCAGGCGCGGCTTGGCTTGACCGGTGAAAAACCACGCCCGGCCATGGCCAAGCGCACCCTCGCCATGCTGAAAAATGAAATCATGGCACAAGGAGCCAATTCCCTACGCATTCGCTACCTGAAAAATCTGGGAATGCATGTGATCGCGCAAGCTCTACTGCTCATTGTTTTTATCGTTATTCCAATTTATACTTATCATTGGCATAATGATGCCAATATTCCAGCTGCAGCTCAAGCTGAAACTCAAACTCAAGCCAAACCTCAAGATGAAACCCGAGATAAAGCTCAAGATGCCGGTCAGAAATCAGATAAAAAAACCACTCCAAATGCAGATAAAAAATCCGCAAAAGTACTGATTGACATCGACTCCAGGATTGGACCTTTTCTATCCAAGGAAATTCTTAACTGTTGTACCCTTTGGATCGGCTGTTGTATCGGCGTCTGGTTGTCGGTCTGCATGAATCCTCCGGTCAGTCGATTCGAGTCACTGCAACTCATGGCCCGCGACAACCTGGAGCCATCCATCCGACTCATTTTTACCGGACTTCTAAGCATATTTCTGGCATTACTGCTGAATTCTCAAATCATCGTCATCAAACTCGGCTCTTTTGATGTCAACTATTTCCTGTTTGATTTCAAAGAGTCACTGATTATCGGCATGTTCTGCGGCCTGGGAGAGAAAGCGCTTTCCACCACCGTGTCCCAACGGGTAAGCCAATTCATGGAAGGAATCAAGTAGTGAAGAAATACCCAGTTTGGTGAGCCATCCATGGCCCGCCATACGGCGCAGCACTTCGCAAAGCACGAATCGCATGGATGTCGATCCAAAACACAGTCTGTTTAAACTGCAACCATCACGGGATGCGGATTTTTTCGCAAGGCTGCATGCAAAATGCGGGGGTCGTTTCCAAAAAGCGGAAACGACCCCCGCGAAGGCGGCGCGCGGCGCATTTTTCGCAAAAGGCGCGAAAAATGCTTCTTGTAAAGAGCGCGCTAAAGTCAAAGTCAAAACCCTGGGAGAGAAATCTCCGGTAGTGCCTTACGTTAACCTAGCGGATCAACCAAGCTGATTTGACTGATTGCGATGGTCTGGCACGCCAGTCACCAAGCCTTAAAGCCTTTAGTCACGCGGCTTTGTTCTTGGGCCATGTTC
>JAMOBI010000040.1:0-20434 GCA_039908105.1 Magnetococcus sp. YQC-9 | reverse complement strand
CACCACAGGAAAGCAAAAAATAACGACAATTCCCCATTTGATTGGCAGAATTGATCCGAAAACGATCACTCACCCTGTTTTTACCGTCAAACTTGGGAAGCGTTTTGCAATTGGCTCACCAGTAAAAACTACACATTCCAAGCTGGGTGCGGTTTGGTGGAAAATTCTGTCACTCACTTCCACGGTTTGCAAGTTATTCAGCACCAGTTGGCATCCCTCCCCCCAGCGCCTTGAACAGGCCGATGGCCGCGTTCAGACGTGCCTGACGGGTTTGCGGCAATTCGTCCTGAATCTGCAACAGGCTGCGTTGGGCATCGAGCACGATCATGAAATCCGCCGCACCGGCGCGATAGCGTACCTCGGCCAGACGCAGCACCTCACGCGAAGCCTCCTCGGCCTGTTGTTGCGCCTTTTCCTGCTCGGCCAACCAATGGATGGCGGCCAGGTTGTCCTCCACATCCTTGAGTGCGGACAGAATCGCCTTTTGATAGGCTGCAACCGCTGCCTGTTGACCAGACTCCGCCACCTCGATGGCACCGCGCTGCTTGCCATGATCAAACAGATTGACCGTCACGGCAGCACCGAATTTCCAGAGCAGATTGCCGGGTGTGATCAATTCGGAGAGCCCCTTGCTGGCATAGCCCCGCTCCCCGGTCAACTCAAAGGCGGGAAAGAGTGCGGCGCGTGCGGCGTTCAGATCGGCCCTGGCTGCGACCAGTTCGGCCTCGGCGCGACGTATGTCGGGACGACGCGTCAGCAAATCGGAAGGCACGCCGGCAGGCACAACAGGCACCTGCCAATCGGTCAGCCGCCCATCAAGCGCACGAATCGTGGATAACGGCTGATTGGCCAACAGGGCCAAGGCATCCTGTGCCTGGGCGAATTGCAGATCCAGTGCAGCGTTTTGAGCCTCGATTGAGGCCACGGTACCCTTCTGACGGGTCTCATCCAGCGGCGAAGTTTGGCCAAAGGCCACCTGCTTGGCCGTGAACTCCAGAATGCGGCGAGCAGTATCGAGCGATTCTCTGGCCAACTCCCGTCGGGTCTTGAGGGCCAGGATGCGCAGATAGCCACTGGCCAGATCAGCACTCATACTCCAGAGAACCGATTCTCGCTCCATGCGGGAGGATGCGCTTTCCGCCTTGGCCTTGTCAATCAACGCCAGATTGCGACCCCGGTAATCGATCTCGTAGCTGGCGCTCAACGAGGCTTGCGAGGCGCGCACGCTTTTGCCGCTTTTCCCTTGCCCGGAGATGTTGTCGCTGCCGGTCAGATCCAGAGAGGGAAAGAGCGGGCTTTCGGCCATGCGGGCGCGAACCTCGGCTTGGGCCAAACGCGCGGCAGCGCTTTGGATATCCGGATGGTTGGCCAGGGCCTGCTGTTCGAGGGTGTCGAGTTGCGGATTGTTGAATGCCCGCCACCAGGGCGCACTGGAGCGTGTTGATATTCCAGGGCTGATTTTCGCGTCGGCTTGCGGATTCATCCAGGCGATGGGCAGCTCCGGTCGTGGGGGAGGTGTTGCGTCGCGATGGGTGCAGCCGGTGAAACACCCAACGACCAACAGCAGAGAAAACGAGATGGGACGAGCCGTGTTCATGCCAAAGGATCCGTTATACCGCAACCAGTTTGAGAAGCGTAGCTTTCCGCAAGGCCGTATGCAAGATGCGAGAGTCATTTTCAAAAAAACGGAAACGACTCTCGCGAAGACGACGCGCGGCGCATTTTTCGCAACCACCGCGAAAAATGCTTCTATTGCAGTGCGCGCTCAAATCAAAGTCAAAACCCTGGGAGAAGAATCTCCTAGACCCGCTCTTTTTTTTCACCAGTAAAAGCGATTCATTCCAAGCTGAATGCGGTTTGGCGCGCGTTTTCCCCAATTCTCTCCCCATCACTTGTCTGCCAACGCCACGACCGGATCCAGATGCGACGCCTTGCGCGCCGGCATGAACCCGAAGATCAACCCCGTAGCCACCGCGAATCCGAAGGCCAAGGCCACCGGCGTGAAGGTGAATCGGGCGGGAACGTTGAACCGGGTAGCGATCCAGGCGGATAAAAGTCCCCCGGCCACCCCCAGAATGCCACCCAACAGACAAACCACCAACGCTTCAATGAGAAACTGCATCATGATATCCCCGCGCCTGGCACCGACCGCCATGCGGATGCCGATCTCGCGGGTACGCTCGGTGACGCTGACCAGCATGATGTTCATCACGCCGATGCCTCCCACCAGCAGGGAGATCGCAGCGATCGAACCGAGCAGCAGGGTCATGGTGTTGTGCGTCTCGGTGACGGTGTCGAGAATCGAGGCCATGTTGCGCACCTGAAAATCAACCGTCTTGTGACGCGCGGTCAAAAGCTCTGTGATCGCCCCCTGGGTGGCATCGATCTGCGTGACATCCTCAACCTCAACGTTGATGGTGCGCAGGTATCGCTGTCCGAAAAGCCTCAAACCCCCAGTGGTCAGCGGCACGAAGACGGCGTCGTCCATGTCGTTGCCAAAGGGGGTCGCCCCCTTGCTGGCCAACACGCCAATCACCAGAAAAGGGATATTGTTGACCACCAGATAACGCCCCACCGGATCGACATCCGCACCAAAAAGGTTCTCCAGCACGGTCTTGCCGAGCACGATCACCGGCGCATAGCTCTGCACATCCTCGGCGGAGAAAAATATCCCTTTTTCCGTGGCCCAGTCGCGCGCCAAAGGAAAATCAGCGGTGGTGGCCGTGGCCGGGGATTGGGAGTCGTTGCCGCCGATGCGCAAGGTGACGGAGCCATTCATCTCCGGCACGGCGTAGCGCACGTTGGACAATTTGGCGATCGCAGTTGCATCGTCGGGTATCAGCGTGGCCACCTGAGCGCCACTGCCGCGCATGTTGGGCGCACCGGAGCGCACCAGAAGCAGATTGCTCCCCATGGCCTGGATCCGTCCCAGCACCTCCTCCTTGGCCCCGTCACCAAGCGCGAGCATGGCCACCACCGAGCCGACGCCGATGATGATGCCAAGCAGGGTCAAGACGGTACGGAACAGATTGGCGCGCAACGCATGCAGGGCGATCTTGACCGTCTCGTTCACATCGATCACATGAATGCCACGCTCCGAACCCTTTTTGTTGGCGCGGGCAATCCGTTCGTCTGCCAGCAATTCGACTTGACTGTTGTCAGAGACGATGCGCCCATCGGCAATGGTGATGACGCGTCGGGCCTCGGCAGCCACATGGGCATCGTGGGTGATCAGGATAATGGTGTGCCCCTCGGCATTGAGCCGGTGCAGCAGGTTCAGGATATCGCGTCCACCCCGGCTGTCGAGCGCACCGGTCGGCTCATCGGCCAAGATCACCCGCCCGCCGTTGATCAGGGCGCGAGCAATGGCCACACGCTGCTGCTGTCCGCCAGAGAGCTGACTGGGACGATGGGTGAACCGATCGTCGAGACCTAAGGTGGTGAGCAAGTCGCGAGCACGCGACAGGCGGTTTGCTTTCGAAAGTCCGGCGTACATGGCCGGCATCTCGACGTTCTCTTCCGCCGTGGCCGTGGGCAGCAGGTTGTACTGCTGAAAAATGAAGCCGAAGACCAGGCGGCGCAATCCGGCCAAACCGTCGTGGTCGAGTTCGGAGATATCCTGGCCGTTCAACAGCATCCGTCCGGCAGTCGGGCGATCCAGACAGCCAATCAGGTTCATCAGGGTCGATTTTCCCGAGCCGGATTGACCCATGATGGCCACAAACTCGCCGGGCCAGATATCCAGGCTCACCTCATGCAGCACATCGACGGTCAGATCGTCGGAGATGTAGCTCTTGTCGACCCGATCGAGACGGATGACCGGTTGAGGAGCCTCTATTATCGTGCTCATCGCGGCTTGCCGCCTCCGCCACCCGGATGTCCCATGCCGAAGAGCCCTCCACCGGAGGCAGGTTTCTTCTCCGCACCACCGATCAGCACCTCGTCACCTTCGTTCAAACCGGAAAGAATTTGCGCCTGCAACCGGTTTTTGACCCCGATTGTCACCTTGCGGGTCAAGATCTCACCCTCCTGTTGGAGTCGGACCGTCGCCTCGCCGGGTTTGCCTTTCAGGTTCAGCGCGGTGACCGGGAGCAGCAGGGTATCCTTGGCCACAGCGTGCACGAACGACACCTGGGCAGACATTTGAATCCCCAGCTCCAAATTGGGATTCACCACATCGAACAAAGCGTTGTAGAGCACCACGCTGTTGACCACATCCGGGGTGGGCAGAATCTGGCGCAATTTGCCATAGTGCCGTTTCTCTGGCTGGCCGAGTGTGGTGAACCAGGCATCCATGCCGAGCTTCAACCGGGTGATGTCGGCCTCGGAGACCTGCGTCAAGACGGTCATGGTGGAAAGGTCAGCGATGCGCAACAAAATTGGCGCCTGCTGTGCGGCGATGAGCGTCTGACCCTGACGGGCCGGCAGCGTCACCACGGTGCCGCTCATCGGGGCATGAATACGGGTGAAAGCCAGGTTGGTCTCATTGGCCTTCAAACTGAATTCGGTCTGGCGGATTTGGGCTGTGATCTGAGCGATCTGCGCGGCGGCACTCTTCAAGGTGGCCTCGGCAGACTGGTGGGCATCCTGACTGGTGGCATTGGCAGCCAGCATGGTTTTCTGGCGATCGAATTGGGCTTTGGCAAGCGCGTGTTGTGCCTTGCGTTCCGCCAGTTGCGCCTCCAACACCAGCAATTGGGCGCGTTCCGACTCCACCTTGGTGACAAACAGGGTTGGATCGATCTCGGCCAACCGCTCCCCCTCCTTGACAGTATCGCCCAAAGCCACGTGAATTTTCATCAACTGACCCGATACCTGGGTGCCGACATCGACGAAATTCAATGGTTGCAGGGTGCCAAGTGCGGTGGTGGTCTCCTCAATGTCGCCTCGGGTCACCTTAATCAAGGTCTGGCTCTTTTTATCCGCGACATCGCGTTTGGACCAGGCATACCAGGCACCAGCGCCGATAATGACCAGCAGCATGAAAAGCAAAAATTTTTTTGTCATGGACATGGCGGTTTTCCGGCCTATTCTTGACCCGTCGGTGCAGAAAATGCTAAAATCTCATTAAGAGATGAATCACAACCATTTGTCAATTTCCATTTTTCCAGTTTGGTATTTCCTGACATGGGAGTATCCCGGATGAAACAGTGGCTGGTCGTGCCCCTGACCGTGACGGGGCTCATGGTGGCACCCATGACGTTGCATGCCGATGCCGGCAGTGGGGCTGCGGTCGGGGCCCTGACCGGTGCCATGGTGGGCAGTCTCTCCGGTCCGATGAAAAATCGGGTGGAGAATTCGCTCATCGGTGCTGTGGCGGGCGGTTTGTTGGGCTATGCGGTCGGCAACGAGCGCGAACGTCAGGGGAGTACGGTGGTCTATCGTTCCCTTGAGTACGCCCCCTCCTATCAGACCACCACCTGGGTGCATCCCCAGACGCATGTCTCGTATGTGGTCACACCGCGACCGGTCAGTTACGTAAGCGGACAGGTGTGTCGTGAGGTGGAGATTCAGGCATCGATCGATGCGCGGCGTGAGACTTTGAGCGGTATGTCGTGTCGGGATGGGGCCGGACAGTGGCGTCTGATGGATCGGGTTTCGTTGCAGGCCACACCCGTGGTGGAGCGAACGACCGTGGTGGTACCCTCCCCACCGCCGCCGAGCTACGTGGTGGTGGAGCCAGCCCCCACCGTGGTGGTGCGGCGTAACCACCATTATCCGGGCTATCCCTATTATGCGCGGCCCTACTATTACGATCGTGAGTGGCGTAACCGGCATTGGCGGCGGCATTGAGGTACAGTGTGACAGAGGATCCTGAAAAGTGACCACGAGCGTCAATCCAGGCTTAACCTGATAGGCCGACAGAACTGATTTGATAGCCTGGCTTGATGCGCTTTTACTGGAAAAAAAAGAGAGGGTCTGGGAGATTCATCTCCCAGGGGTTTGCCTTTGCCTTTAGCGCGCTCTTCAAATGAAGCATTTTTTCGCGTTTCTTGCGAAAAATGCGCCGCCTTCGTGGCAGTCGTCTCCGCCTTTTGGAAACGACTCCCACATCTTGCACACAGCCTTGCTAAATACTACGCATCCAAAAACAGGTATGGCTTAAAACATACAAACAACAAAAAAGCTGCTGGTTATCACCAACAGCTTTTTTAATAACCCTTCAGAGACAGTAGCTGTTTATCAAACCGCAGCTTGACGCTCAACCAGTTCAATAAAAGCCATCGGTGCACAATCGCCATATCGATTGCGTGTCTTGATGATACGGGTATATCCGCCATGCCGCTCCTTGTTGCGCTCGGCAATATCCGAAAAGAGTTTGTGTGTGACCTCCTTGTCGGTCATCACCGACAAAGCCTGGCGACGGGCATGCAAAGTACCGTCCTTGCCCAACGTCACCATCTTGTCCGCCAACATGCGCAACTCCTTGGCACGCGGCACAGTCACTTCGATCCGCTCGTAACGGAACAGGCTCGTCAACATGTTACGCAACATGGCGTTGCGGATGTCGGGTCTGCGATTGAGCTTACGGCCCTGCTTGAGGTGTCTCATGATCCATCCATCCTTAACGATCAGCAAACGCTGAGATATTCTTAGAAATTCTCTTCCTCGAACTGCTTGGCCAGCTCTTCGATGTTTTCCGGTGGCCAACCTTCCAGGTGCATACCGAGACTCAAATCCATCTCCTCAAGCACCTCCTTGATCTCATTCAAGGATTTGCGACCAAAATTGGGGGTCTTGAGCATCTCGGATTCGGTCTTCTGCACCAGATCGCCAATATAGACAATATCGTCGTTCTTCAAACAGTTGGCCGACCGTACCGACAGTTCCAGCTCATCCACCTTGCGGAACAGATGCGGATTCCACTTCGGCGTGGCATGCTCATCACGTCCCTCGTGAATCGGAATGTCGTCAAAATTGATGAACAAACTCAACTGATCTTGCAAAATTTTCGCAGCCAGTGCCAAGGCATCCTCAGGGCTGACCACGCCATTGGTCTCGATGTAGAGTTCCAGCTTGTCGTAGTCCGTCTGCTGACCAACACGGGCATTAGAAACCTTGTAGGAGACACGCTTGACTGGATTGTAACTGCAATCCATCGGGATGTCGCCGATGTTGGTCGGCTGATCATCCGCACCAGCAGATGCCCGAACATACCCCTTGCCCGTGGTCACGGTCATGGTCATGTTGAGCTTTCCGCTCTTGTTCAGAGTGGCGATGTGATGCTGAGGATTGAGGATTTCAATATCGTGTCCACAATCGATATCCGCAGCGGTCACTTCACCTTCCTTCTCAACCTCAAGTGTCATGGTACGAGTGGTACCACTCTTCATGCGAATCGCAACACCCTTGAGATTCAGAATAATATCCGTCACATCCTCAAGAACACCGGGGATGCTGGAAAACTCATGCAAAACTCCATCGATGCGCACCGCAGAGACGGCCGCACCCTGCAAAGAGGAGAGCAGTACACGTCGCAAGGCATTGCCAAGCGTCGTTCCAAAGCCACGTTCCAAAGGTTCGGCAATCAGAGTGGCCTTGTATTGAGAATCGCCATCTGCAACCAGTTCGACCTTGCGGGGTTTGATTAATTCGGTCCAATTCCTGTACATCACAATCCCCCATCCAAATAAACGCGTTACTTGGAATACAGTTCGACGATGAGGTTCTCGTTATAATCCGCCGGAAGATCCGCACGATCCGGAAAGGTCACGAATGTACCAGACATGGCGACCGGATCCACCTCGAGCCAGGAAGGGAAACTGCGACGCATGGCGCTATCCAATGAGCCCTTGATACGCAGATGATTTTTGCACGTCTCATCCACCGCAATCTTGTCGCCTGGTCTGACCAGGTAGGAGGCGATGTTGATGGTCTTGCCATTGACTTGAATCTGCTTGTGGCTGACCACCTGTCTGGCCTCGCTGCGAGAGGCAGCGAAACCAAGCCGATAAACGACGTTATCCAGCCGTCGCTCCAGCAGAATCAACAGATTCTCACCAGTAACGCCTGGCAGACGCGCCGCTTTTTCGAAATAGTTTCTAAACTGCTTCTCCAAAAGACAATAGGTTCGCTTGATCTTCTGCTTCTCGCGCAGATGTACACCGTAGTCCGAAACCTTGCGGCGCCGCTGACCGTGCAGACCTGGCCCGTAGTTCCGTCGCTCGATGGCGCACTTGTCCGAGAAACACTTCTCCCCTTTCAGGAAAAGTTTGGCCGCCTCGCGACGGCACAGTCTGCATTTGGATCCAAAATAACGGGCCATATTATCCCTTTAAGTCCTATAGAACCTTGAGTCGAATCAGACGCGACGCCGTTTTGGAGGACGGCAACCATTGTGCGGAATGGGAGTCACATCCTGGACAAAGGCGATGTTGAAACCGATATTGGCCAACGCACGCAGCGCGGATTCACGTCCGGACCCCGGACCTTTCAAACGCACTTCCAGGTTGCGCATGCCATGTTCCTGGGCCTTGCGTCCCGCATCCTCGGCGGCCATTTGAGCGGCAAAGGGGGTGGATTTGCGCGATCCCTTGAAGCCCTGCGCCCCAGCCGAACCCCAGGAGATCACATTCCCGGCGGTATCGGTGATGGAAACGATGGTATTGTTGAAGGTGGACCGGATGTGCGCGATCCCGCTGGCGATATTTTTCCGCTCCTTCTTCTTGATCCGGGTCGCGGTTTTTTGAGCCTTCGTCGCCATGTTTACTCCTCGATTCCTGGCCCGGTCATCTCAACAGGGCCCATCAGTAAGTGATTCACGATCATTTGCCGACCACGGTGCGCCTCGGACCTTTGCGCGTCCGGGCATTGGTATGGGTACGCTGACCACGTACCGGCAGACCACGCCGATGACGCAGCCCTCGATAGCAGCCCAGATCCATCAACCGCTTGGTATTCATGGCCACCTGACGCCGCAGATCGCCTTCTACCACATAATCCTTATCGAGAATGGCTCGAATCCGGGCCACTTCGGTCTCGGAAAGATCGCGCGCCCGGACTTCCGTGGAGACCTGCGCCTCTTCCAGAATCTTTTTGGCCCGTACCGGCCCGATTCCAAAGATGTAGGTCAATGCCACTTCCATCCGCTTGTTGATCGGAATGTTCACGCCAGCAATACGGGCCACCTTCAAACCTCCTCATAAGCCGATTTACGGACTAAAATCTACATCTTACCAAAAAAGCGCTCACCAGATCCAACTTTCACACCGCTGGCTGAACTCACCCCTGCCGCTGCTTATGCTTGGGGTGGGCTGGGCAGATCACCCGTGCAACTCCTTTGCGTTTAACCACTTTGCAGACCTTGCAAAGGGTCTTGACCGATGCACGCACCTTCATCTCTCTTTCCTCCACAACAAAGGACGCTACGTCCGTCCGCGAATGCGAGCTTTTTGCATCAACCCTTCATACTGTCGGCTGATCAAAAAGGACTGGATCTGGGCCGTGGTATCCATGGTGACGCCGACGACGATCAACATGGAGGTACCGCCGAAATAAAACGGTACATTATAGCTGGAAATCAGGATCTCTGGCAACAAACAAACCGCAGTCACATACACGGCACCGATCATGGTCAGTCGTGTCAGGATCTTATCAAGATATTCGGCAGTGCGCACACCCGGTCGAATGCCAGGGACAAAACCGCCATACTTCTGCAGATTGTCCGCCGTCTCCTGTGGGTTGAAGACGATCGCTGTATAAAAAAAGCAGAAGAAAACAATCGCCAACGAGTAAACCACCATATAAGCGATATGCCCTGGTGACAACGCATTGGCCGCACTTTTCAACCACTCCCAGGGCGCAAAATTGGCGATTGTCACCGGGAACAGAATGATCGAGCTGGCAAAAATCGGGGGGATCACGCCAGAGGTATTGACCTTCAACGGCAGATGGGTACTCTCACCCCCCACCATGCGCCGTCCACTCACCTGGCGCTTGGCATACTGCACGGTGATGCGCCGCTGTGCTCGTTCCATGAAAATGATAAAGGCGGTCACAGCAATCGACATGACCAAAAGGAAAAGCACGAACAGCGGTTGCAAATCCCCGGTACGGGCCAACTCCAACGTCTTGACCAAAGCGATCGGCAGATTGGCCACAATTCCCGCGAAGATGATCAACGAAATGCCGTTGCCAATCCCCCGCGCGGTGATCTGCTCACCAACCCACATGATGAAAGCCGTGCCCGAGGTCAAGGTGATCACGGTCATGACACGGAACGACCAACCCGGATCCACCACAACGCCCAAACCACCGGCTTGCATGGACTCCAGGCCATAGGCAATACCAAAACCTTGAAAAATGGAGAGTACCACCGTTCCATAACGGGTATACTGATTGATTTTTCGCCTCCCCAGCTCTCCCTCTTTCTTGATCGCCTCCAGCTTCGGAAAAACGGCGGTCATCAATTGAAGAATAATCGATGAAGAGATGTACGGCATGATTCCGAGGGCAAAAACTGTCAACCGCGACAGTGCGCCACCCGAAAACATGTTGAACATACCCAGCAAGGTTCCCTGCTGCTGATCAAAAAAGGCAGCCAACGCCTTCGGATCAATGCCTGGAGTCGGTACATGGGCACCAATGCGATAAACGATCAGCATGCCCAGGGTAAACATCAACCGTTTGCGCAACTCGGGGATACGGCCAAGATTGGCCAAACCAACAAATGGAGATTGCGCTTCCATAAATGATTTTCCTACCTTTACGCGGTCGCTTCGGAGTTCAACGCATCTCCGGACTCATCCGACTTCACGATTACATCTCCACCCGCTGCACGCACCTTTTCAATGGCCGCAGCCGATGCGCGATCCACTGTGATGAACAACGGCTTGGTGATCTCTCCCTGGGCCAACAATTTCACGCCATCGCGCTCACGACCGACCAGACCAAAAGACTTCAACTCCTCGAGACCGACCTTCACACCGGCGTCAAACAGATCGAGATCCTGGATATTGACCAGCGAGTAAACCTTGCGGAACGGATTCTTGAAGCCACGCTTCGGCAAACGCCGTTGCAAGGGCATCTGCCCACCCTCGAATCCGACCTTGTGATAGCCACCCGAGCGAGCACGTTGACCTTTTTGACCACGGCAGCTGGTTTTGCCGTGTCCGGAACCGATACCGCGACCCACGCGCTTACCACCACGGGCACCAGCGGGATTCTTGGGCAGTTCGTTCAGTTTCATGGTATCTCAAAACCTTACAAAGAACTCAATCTCAAGATCAGGCCATTTGCGCCTGGGGTTTGGTTGCGCACCCCAACAACGATCAACGACCTACTCCACCACACGTACCAGATGCGGCACCTTGGCGATCATGCCACGGATGCACTCATTGTCCTGCAATTCACGCACATGCCGGATACGCTTCAATCCGAGACCACGCACGATCAACCGCTGCACTTCAGGACGACCGATCAGGGAGCGCACCTGCTGGACTTTCAGAGTCTTGGACATCTTCTCTCCCCTCCCCCTACGCTACACCAAGACGATCCATCGTCAGATCGCGCTTGGCCGCCACTTCCTTGGGCGAACGGATCGACTTCAACGCTGCAAAGGTGGCCTTGATCAGATTGTGCGGATTGGAGGTTCCTGTTGACTTCGCCAAAATATCGCGAATCCCCAACGCCTCAAAAATCGGGCGCATGGAACCACCGGCAATGATACCGGTACCTTCGACCGCCGGACGCAGAATCACGCCACCTGCGCCAAAATGGCCGATCATCTGATGGTAAATCGTGCGACCATCTTTAATCGGGATATCCATCATGTTCTTGCGGGCCCTTTCGGTCGCCTTGCGGATGCTCTCTGGCACCTCTTTGGCCTTGCCCAACCCATAACCGACGCGACCCTTACCATCACCCACCACGACAATGGCGGAGAAATTGAAGCGACTACCACCCTTCACCACCTTGGCAGTACGCTTGATGGTCACCAGCTTTTCGATGTAATCATCGGTCTGCCAGCCACCGATCTTCTCTTCCGGGGGGTTGTTACTGTTGTTGGTGTTCGCCTGATTGCTGCGTCGCTTAGCCATCGCCGCTCCTGCCCTCTTTCTCGGTCCAATCCCGCCAAGCGGGCCGTTTGCTTAAAAGTCCAATCCGCCTTCGCGCGCGGCATCGGCCAGGCTCTTCACCCGTCCATGATACAGATACCCACTGCGATCAAAAACCACGGTGCCGACATTGGCAGCCTTGGCCTTCTCGGCGATGCGCTGTCCTACCAAGACCGCAGCCTCACGGTTGCCGCCGTTCTTGAGTTGCTCACGCACCTCTTTCTCCACCGTCGATGCTGCAACGATGGTGCGTCCATTGGCATCATCGATGATCTGCGCGTAAATGTGCTTGGCGCTGCGAAACACCGAAAGTCGGGGACGCTCCCCGGCAACCTGACGAATCTTGAACCGGATTCGCGCACTGCGAATCTTTCTGGCTACATGTCTGTCCTGAGACATCAAACCATCCCCATGCGAATTTTTGTTGCCCGCTGATGATCAGATCCAAAGAATTACTTCTTCTTGCCGACCTTGCGCTGAATCTGCTCGCCCTGATACAAAATCCCCTTGCCTTTGTAGGGCTCAGGCAGACGATAGGTCCGGATCTCAGCACACGTTTGACCCAAACGCTCGACATCAATCCCTTTGAGAGTCAGCAAGGTATTCTTGTCGACCGACGCATCGATCCCATCCGGCAGCTTGAAATCCACCGCATGCGAGTACCCGAGGTTCAATTTCAAAATCCGTCCATCGACCGCCGCACGATAACCGACACCGATGATCTCCAGGGTCTTGGAAAACCCTTCGGAAACACCCTTGACCATGTTGGCCAACAGTGCACGGGCCAACCCCCACAAGGCGCGACTGTTCTTCGCCTCGCCACGCGGCGCAACGATCAGCTGGTCACCATCTTGCACAATGGAGATCTCGGCAGGAAAGGTGCGGGTCAACGCTCCAAGCTTGCCTGCGACCCGAATGGTCTGATTGTCGATGGACACCTCCACCCCCTTGGGGACAGAGATCGGTAATTTGCCAATTCTGGACACGAGAACATTCCTCGAATGTTAGAATACGGTGCACAAAAGCTCACCGCCAACACCCATTTTGCGGGCCTGACGATTGGATACCACACCCTTACTGGTGGAGAGAATGGCAATTCCCAATCCCTGATAAACGCTTGGGATCTCATCGCGCGCCACATACTGACGCCGACCGGGACGGGAACGACGTCGGATCTCTTCGATCACCGGACGTCCCTGACGGTACTTGAGATCCAAACGCAGCACTTGGAAGTTGCCTTCGGCCACGAGCTCGACCTTGGAGACATACCCCTCATCCAAAAGGATCTCGGCAATCCGAGTTTTAAGTTTGGAAACAGGGATGTCGACCTGATCCTTGCGCACCATCTGCGCATTACGGATCCGCGTCAACATGTCACTAATAGGATCGGTCATTCCCATGGAAACAAAGCTCCAATTCTAAAATACGGTTCTTACCACGACGCCTTCACGATGCCCGGAATCTCGCCACGCAAAGCGAGCTGACGAACACAGATCCGGCACAGGGTAAACTTACGCAGATACCCTCTGGGTCGAGCACAACGGGCGCAGCGATGATAGGTCCGAACGGAAAATTTCGGTTTACGCTTACACTTGGCAATCAACGATTTCTTGGCCATGACTTCGCATCATCCTCGACGATCAATTCTTGAAGGGCATCCGAAAGGCCTTCAACAGTGCCTTGGCTTCCTTATCCGTGGGAGCCGAGGTCACAATGACGATATCCATGCCGCGGACGGCATCTACCTTGTCGTAATCGATTTCCGGAAAGATGATCTGCTCTTTCAGGCCCATGCAGTAGTTGCCACGGCCATCAAAGGCGTTGCCCTTCACCCCCTGAAAGTCTCGGGTACGCGGCAGCGCCACGTTGATCAAACGATCCAGAAACTCATACATGCGCACCCGACGCAAGGTGACCCGACAACCGATCGACTGCCCCTGGCGCAGCTTGAAGCCGGCAACCGACTTCTTGGCTTTGGTCACCTGCGGCTTTTGTCCCGAGATGGCC
This sequence comes from Magnetococcus sp. YQC-9, assembly GCA_039908105.1. GTDB lineage: Bacteria > Pseudomonadota > Magnetococcia > Magnetococcales > Magnetaquicoccaceae > Magnetaquiglobus. The sequence continues at coordinate 6,371 of JAMOBI010000040.1, read as the reverse complement.
GTCATGTCGTTCACGGCGCCGGTCAAAATATTCTTGTCCGCTACCGCCTTGCCCACACCCATATTGATGACAATCTTTTCGATCCGCGGGATCTGCATCACATTGCGGTAACCGAACTCCTTCATCAGGGCGGGTGCGATCTCTTTATCGTACAGCTCTTTCAATCTGGCCATGGTCTGTTCCTGTCTGGGGCCTTGGCATTCGAGGCTTCATGAGATGCGATAGTCTTCTTGACACTGAAGAAGAGTCAACGGTCAATGGTTTCGCCTGATTTCTGCGCCACACGCACCTTGCGTCCATCTTCAAGTATCTTATGCCCGATCCGGCTACCCTTGCCAGTCGCCACATCGTAATACATCAAATTGGAGATATGGACCGGGGCTTCCCTCTCCACAATCGAGGCTTCCTTGTCCCGGGTCGCACGGGTGTGGCGCTTGATCATGTTCACCTTCTCGACCAGGGCAGCCTGCTGATCGGTCACAATCTTCAAGATGCGTCCGCGTTTGCCCTTGTCCTTCCCGGCAATCACCACGACCTGGTCACCCTTTTTCAGGGAGGATTTGAAAGCGGTATTCATCGAACCTCTACAGTGTCAACGTCGATGTTTTCATCTGGCCGGATTACAGAACTTCCGGAGCCAGGGAAATGATTTTCATATAGTTTCTGACGCGCAACTCGCGGGTCACTGGTCCAAAGATACGAGTTCCGACCGGATCACCAGCCTTGTTGATCAGCACCGCTGCATTACGATCAAAGCGGATGTAGCTGCCATCGTCCCGCACCACCTGCTTTTTGGTGCGCACCACCACAGCGCGTGCCACATCGCCCTTCTTGACCTTGCCGCGCGGGATCGCAGACTTGATGGCCACGGCAATCACATCGCCCACCTGGGCGTAACGGCGCTTGGAGCCTCCCAGAACCTTGATGCACTGCACCTTCTTGGCTCCGGAGTTGTCCGCCACCTCGAGCGTGGTTTGTACCTGAATCATGCGGATTCCTCCGAAATCACCACCCAGCACTTATCCTTGCTGATCGGAGGACACTCACGTATGCGTGTGATATCTCCAATCTTGAGCCGATTGTCCGGGTCATGCGCCTTGTACTTCTTGGAGCGGCGGATGATCTTGCCATAGAGTTCATGGCGCACATTACGCTCCACCTTGACCACCACGGTCTTGTCCATCTTGTCGCTCACCACGACGCCCTGAAGGATGCGTTGCGGCATGACTCAACTCCCCTTGTTCGCTGCGTTCTGTTGCCGCGCACGCTCACCCTGAATCGTCATGATCCGGGCAATCTCCTTGCGCACCTTGCGAATCCTCGCTGTGTTCTCGAGTTGCGCTGTAGCGAGTTGAAAGCGCAGATTGAATGCTTCCTGATGGAGTTCTCTGAGCTTTACGCCCAACTGCTCCTCTGTCAGCTCCCTGACTTCAGCGGCCTTCTTCACGCCTTCCTCCAGTTATGAATAAACTTGGTGGGAATGGGCAGCTTCGCACCGGCAAGCGCCATGGCTTCACGGGCGATCTCTTCGGATACCCCTTCCATTTCATACATGATACGACCCGGCTTGACACGCGCCATCCAAAATTCAGGATTGCCCTTGCCCTTGCCTTGACGGACTTCAGCCGGCTTCTTGGAGACCGGCACATCCGGGAAGAGGCGAATCCAGATGCGACCGCCACGTTTGATGTGACGAGTCATGGCACGTCGTGCCGCCTCGATCTGCCGGGCGGTGATACGACCGGCTTCCATGGCCTTCAGCCCGAACTGGCCGAAGTTGAGCTCATCACAGCTTCCCGCGATCCCATGGATGCGCCCTTTGTGGGCCTTGCGGAACTTGGTCTTTTTGGGTTGCAAAAGCATGACAAAGGATCCTTACGGCCTCCTGATTTCCTTGTCGATGATCTCGCCTTTGAACACCCAAACTTTGACGCCGATCACGCCGTATTGGGTGTTCGCATCCGCGAAACCGTACTCGATATCCGCGCGCAGGGTGTGCAACGGTACGCGCCCTTCGCGATACCACTCGGTGCGAGCGATCTCACCACCGCCCAAACGCCCGGCGCAGTTGATACGAATGCCCAAAGCGCCCAAACGCATCGCCGATGTCACAGCGCGTTTCATCGCCCGGCGAAAAGCTACGCGACGCTCCAGCTGCTGCGCAACATTCTCGGCAATCAGCTGTGCCTCGGCTTCCGGCTTGCGCACCTCGACGATATTGAGCGCCACTTCGGTGTTGGCCACCTTGGCGATATCGTTCTTCAGCTTCTCGATATCCGCACCTTTTTTGCCGATAATGATACCGGGACGGGCGGTGTGGATATTGATGCGTGCCTTCTTGGCTGGACGCTCAATGATGATCTTCGATACACTCGCATGCTCAAGGCGCTTTTTGATCCACTCGCGCAATTTGATATCTTCGAGCAGTAACGAGGCGTACGCCTTGTCCGCATACCAGCGTGTATCCCACGTCTTGGTAATGCCAAGACGAAAACCTGTTGGATGTACCTTTTGACCCATTGAGTCGCTCTCCAGCTAAAACTAAATTAGGATCCCGCACACGTCCATCACGGTTCGGTCGACCGGACCGAAATGGTCAGATGACTCGTCCGCTTGATCAAACGACCGGACCGTCCTCGCGCACGTGGACGAAACCGCTTCATGACCAGTCCCTGGTCGACGCTTGCGTGATAGACCACCAGCGTATCGACATCCAGACCAAAATTGTTCTCCGCATTGGCGATCGCCGATTTCAAGGTCTCACGCACCGAGTTGGCCACGCGCTTCTTGGAAAATTCCAAGGTACGCAAAGCATTCTCGACCCGATGACCACGAATCTGATCCACAACCAGTCTGACCTTTGTGGGTGAAACCGGGAGATTTCTCAAACGCGCGACAGCTTCCATTTTCCCGTCCCTTCCTTATTTCCGGCTCGATTTCTTGTCGTTGCCATGACCATGGAAGGTACGGGTCGCGGCGAATTCGCCGAGTTTGTGACCCACCATGTTCTCTGTCACCAGGACCGGGATGAATTTGCGTCCGTTGTGCACGCCAAAGGTATAGCCGACGAACTCAGGAATAATCGTCGAGCGCCGCGACCAGGTCTTGATCAGCTCTTTGCGTCCAATATCGCGCAACTTCTCCACCTTCTGGAGAAGATACCCATCGAAGAAAGGACCCTTATGAATCGAACGTGCCATACTGTTCCTCTTGCACCCGTCTTGGTTTGAAGAGTCAAGACTTCAACCCCGGTTGCTTCCCTGTTGCCCGTTTCAAGAATACCACCAACGCTACTTGCGATCCCCGGTCACACGCCGACGCATGATCAAACGATCCGAAGGCTTGGCACCCACGCGCGTCTTCTTGCCCTTGGTCGGGACGCCCCATGGCGTCACCGGATGACGACCACCGGAGGTACGTCCCTCGCCACCACCATGCGGATGGTCCACTGGGTTCATGGCCACACCGCGCACCGACGGACGGATACCCATCCAGCGCGCCCGTCCGGCCTTGCCCAGCTTGACATTGCCATGATCCGGATTGGAGACCTGACCGATGGTGGCCATACAATCCAAAAGTACCATGCGCATCTCACCCGAAGGGAGCTTCAACAGCGCATACTTGCCTTCCTTACCCATCAACTGCACATAATTGCCCGCAGAGCGCGCCAGTTGACCACCTTTGGCCGGTTTCAACTCCACATTGTGGACCACCGAGCCGAGCGGGATGACGCGCAACGGCATGGCATTGCCTGGTTTGACCTCAACGGAAGCCCCGGAGATCACCTGATCACCAGCCGCCAGACGTTGCGGAGCCAGAATGTACCGCTTTTCGCCGTCAACGTAGTGCAACAAAGCGATGAAGGCCGTGCGATTGGGATCATACTCGATCCGCTCCACCTTGGCCGGGATATCGTGCTTGTCGCGCTTGAAATCGACGATGCGATAACGTTGCTTGTGTCCACCGCCCTGATGACGAACCGTCATCCGGCCATAGTTGTTGCGACCGCCCGTGGCGTGCAAACCAACGGTAAGGCTCTCTTCCGGCTCGCCCCGATGCAGTGCGGAACGATCCACGCTGACTTGCGTGCGCTTGCCGTTCGAAGTTGGATTGAAATATTTCAGTGCCATGTTTACGCTCCGTGGATCTTACGTGCGTCGCAGTTCTTTAAGACTTGGCATAAAGGTCAATCGTCTGGCCTTCAGCCAAACGAACGATCGCCTTTTTCCAGTCGCTTCTCTGTCCCTGCGTGCGACCTACACGCTTGGTCTTGCCCTTCTGCGTCAACGTTTGCACGTCCTCGACCTTTACATTGAAGAGCTTCTCAACCGCCGCCTTGATCTGCGGCTTGTTTGCCCATTTGGCCACGCGAAAGACCATCTGATTGGCCTGTTCCTGGCACATGGTCGATTTCTCGGTAATGCGCGGTGCGTCGAGAACCTGAAACAGGGTATAGGGACCGCTCATGCCTGCTCTCCTTCGCTCTGCACGATCTGGGCGGATTTGGAGCCAGGCAGTTGTGCCAGACGCTCTTCCAGTTTGAGCAGGGCCGCTTCGGTCATCACCAGCTTTTCGTGCGACAGGATGTCGTAGACATTCACACCCTCGACGTAAATCACATCCACACCCGGCAGATTGCGCACCGACAACTCTACGTTCGCCTCTGTGCCCGGTAGCACAATCAGCGTGGATTTGTCCGCCTGGATCCGCTGCAACACCGCCAACATCGCCTTGGTCTTGATCTGCGACAGACCGAAATCCTGCACAATGACCAATTCACCAGCCTCACGCTTGGCGGACAGAGCGGTACGCAAGCCCAGTGCGCGCTCCTTCTTGGTCATCTTGACCGAGAAATCACGGGGATGCGGTCCGAACACCACGCCACCGGTACGGTATTGCGGAGCGCGAATCGTGCCCTGACGCGCATTACCGGTACCCTTCTGCCGGTACGGTTTGTGACCACCACCCCTCACCTCACCGCGACGCTTGGTCGAGGCAGTGCCTAAACGGCGTTTGGCCAACTGATAATGAACCACCCGCGTCAGGATATCACCGCGTACCACGCAACCAAAACCCAGGCTGCTCAGCTTGACGGTGTGCGACGTCTGGTTATTGGCCGCGTCGATTACAGGAAAGTCAATCATCTCGTCCGATCTCGAACTGGTCATTTCCGGGCCGTCTTGACGGCATCGCGGATCAATAATACCGATCCCTTGGAACCTGGCACACTGCCTTCCAACACCAGCAGATTGCGCTCCAGATCCACGGAGGCCACGGTCAAGCCCATGACCGTTACATTCACATCACCCATATGGCCGGCCATCTTCTTGTTCTTGAAGACCCGACCCGGGGTCTGACACTGACCAATGGAACCAGGTGAACGATGCGTCAGATGGGCACCATGAGAGGCTCGACCACCTCGAAACCCCCAACGCTTCATGCCACCCGCAAACCCCTTACCCACACTGCGACCGGTCACATCCACGCGACCACCCGCCTCGAAGCGCTCCAGGGTCAGACTCTCGCCAACCTGATAATCTGCTGTATCGCCAACGCGGAACTCTTTGAGAATCCGCTGTGGCGGTACATTGGCCTTGGCAAAAACACCCCGCTCCGGCTTTTTCACCCGCGATGGCTTGGCATCTTCAAAACCGAGCTGCACGGCATCGTAGCCATTCTTCTCGATCGTTTTCACCCCGACCACCGGGCATGGTCCAACTTTCACCAGCGTGACGGCAACGCTCTTGCCATCCTGCGTGAAGATTCTGCTCATCCCGAGTTTGCGTCCGATCAATCCCGCGCGCATCTTGATTATCCTTTCTTCAGACCTGCCGCCTAGAGCTTGATCTCGACGTTAACGCCAGCGGCCAGATCGAGTTTCATCAGGGCGTCCACGGTCTGGGGCGTTGGATTAATGATGTCGATGACCCGCTTGTGGGTACGGATCTCGAACTGCTCACGTGATTTTTTGTCCACGTGCGGTGAACGCAGAACCGTGTACCGGCTGATGCGTGTCGGTAACGGGATCGGTCCGCGAATCTCCGCTCCAGTGCGCCGTGCGGTCTGCACGATCTCACCGGTGGATTGATCCAGGATCCGATGGTCAAACGCCTTCAACCGGATTCTTATCTTCTGATTATCCATTACCAGTTCACCCAAATCGCCTTACTGACGCCGTTTTCCATACAGGCCATCGCTTACTTCGTGATTTCCGAGACGACGCCAGCACCCACGGTTTTGCCACCCTCGCGAATGGCGAAACGCAAACCCTTCTCCATGGCAATCGGCGCTATCAACTCCACTTCCATGGAGATGTTGTCGCCCGGCATCACCATTTCCACCCCATCAGGCAATTTCAGCACACCGGTGAC
>JAMOBI010000039.1:0-28134 GCA_039908105.1 Magnetococcus sp. YQC-9 | reverse complement strand
CGTTTCCAAAAAGCGGAAACGACGCTCACGAAGGCCGCGCGCGGCGCATTTTTCGCAAAAGGCGCGAAAAATGCTTCTTTTGAAGAGCGCGCTAAAGTCAAAAACAAAGTCCCAAGGGCGTTGCCCTTGGATCCCACCAGGGGGATAATCCCCCTGGACCCCTATTAATGGAACTACGCATCCCGTGATGGTTGCGGTTTAGAGTAATATCACCGCTCACGGAGCATCGAAACGCAACGCCTGCACGCGGTTGCGTCCGGCGGATTTGGCCGCGTACAACTGCTCGTCGGCCAAAGCCACCACATGCAACGGCGAACGGCCCGCGATGCAGCGTACGGTCACCACCCCCAGACTCATGGTCACATGACGCGCCGCCGACGATTTGGCATGCGGAATCTTGAGCTCAAGCACACCATGCCTCAACCGTTCCGCCAAAGCAACCGCCCCCTCGTGATTGGTCTCGGGCAGAAGACAGACGAACTCCTCTCCGCCATAACGGGCACCCAGATCCGCCGCGCGCGTCAGGGTGTGCAACACCACCCCACCCACCTGACGCAGGCAGTCATCGCCAGCCAGATGGCCATAGGTGTCGTTGAACGCCTTGAAGTGGTCCAGATCAAACAGTATCAACGACAACAACCCGCGCGTACGCGCCAGGCGTTGATGCTCTTTTTCCAGCATCGCATCAAAATGACGCCGGTTGGAAAGTCCTGTCAAGCCGTCGGTGATCGCCAGACGCATCAGTTGATCACGCGCCTGCTTCAACTCGATCTGATTTCTCACCCGCGCCTTGACCACCGGAGGGGAAACCGGCTTGGTGATGTAATCCATGGCGCCCAGTTCCAGACCATGCGCCTCGTCACTCTCGTCGCTCATCGCGGTGACGAAGATGATCGGGATGTGCGCCGTATCGCGCTCCTCCTTCAACCGAGCGCACACCTCGTAACCATCCACACCCGGCATCTTGACATCAAGCAGGATCAGATCCGGTTGGGCCGATTTGGCCAATTCAATCGCCTTTTCACCATCCGTGGCAAACAGGATCTCGTAACGCTCCTCAAGAATATCGGTCAGAACCGCGATGTTGATCCGCTCATCATCAACGATCAGAATCGTGCCGGGTTGATCCAGACTCATCACACACGCTCCCCGATCCCATCCAAATGGTTCATGATCCGCTCCAACTCATCCCTGGCAGCGGTAAAATCGAGACGTTCCACCGCCGCCTCCATGGCAGCGAGCAGCGCATCGCAACCACTCCCAGCCACCAGATCCCGCCAGACCACAAACCGCTTGCGAATCGTCATGCTGTTGCGCTCCAACAGCAGACGCAACTCCCCGGCCATGCCCCGAATCGCCTCCAACGGCACCTCACGCACCGGCTGGCCCACTGCCGGACGAGCCACCGGGAGGCTCGCCGGCTCCGGACCCATACCCTCGATGGCCCGCAACGCCTCTTCCATCCCCAGGCGCAACACGTCGAACAGGCTTGCGAACATTTCCGGCTCAGCTCCCGCACGCAACGCCTGCTCCATCTCTTTGGCTGCCGCCTGCACCCGCACTGCACCAAGTGTCGCGGCCACTCCCTTCAATCCATGCGCCAGATGACTCGCCTCTTCATAAGAATGGCGCTCCAACAATCGATGCAGCCGCACCACACTCTGCTCATTCTGCACCGCAAAGGCTTTCAATAATTTGCGCAACAGCTTCGGCTTGCCATTGACGCGCTCCAGAGCCGCCTCCAGATCGAATGCCGGCCCCAGATCCGGCAACTGGTCACCCTCGACTGCCAGCCGAGGCCGGGTGATCACCGGCTCCTCCTCTTCGTGCGGCTTGATCCAGCGTCCCAACACCGCAGCCAACACCGTCGGCTCGATCGGCTTGGCCACATGATCCACCATGCCGGCGGCAAAACAGAGCTGTCGCTGACTCTCCATGGCGTGCGCGGTCATGGCGATCACCGGCGGCGCCTTCCTCCCCAACGCCTTGACAATCCGTCGTGTGGCCTCCAGGCCGTCCATCACCGGCATCTGCACATCCATCAACACCGCCTCATACACCTCGGGGCGTGCCAGCACCGCCTCAACCGCCAATTGGCCATTGCCGACAACATCGACCAGAATCCCCATGTCGCTCAACAGCTCTTCGGCCACCTGCTGGTTGATCTCGTTGTCCTCGGCCAACAGCACGCGCGCCCCGCGAATCCGCAACCCCGGCAGCGTGATTGACACCTCCTCGACACTCCGGGTAGCGACAACACCATCACCACCAAACACCGACACCAAAGCATCGAACAACATCGAAGCACCCACCGGTTTCATCAGGCAGGCACGGGCCCCCTCGCGTTCGGCGCGGGACAACACCTCCTCATCTCCGAAGGCCGTAACCAGAAAAATCGTTGGCGAGTCGGCAAAGCGCGGATTGGCCCGGATCAAACGGGTGGCCTCAACCCCATCAAGCTCGGGCATCTGCCAATCCATCAGCACCAGATCGCACGCCTCACCCTTGTCGGCCAACTCATCGATGAGCTTTAACGCCTCTCGCCCGTTGGCAGCCAGCGAAACCTTCATCGACCAGTGCCGCAACAGCTCACTCATGATCTCGCGCGCCGACTGGTTGTCGTCCACCACCAGCGCGTGGATGCTCGCCAGATTCACCCCCCCCTCACGCGGCTTGATGGCGGGCAGGGTCGTCTCCGACGCGCGTCCGAACCGACCGATGAAGGTGAAAGTGCTCCCCTCGCCCACCCGGCTCTCAACCGATAAAGTCCCACCCATCAACGTGGCCAGACGATTGCTGATCGCCAATCCCAACCCGGTACCGCCGAACCGACGTGTCATCGACATGTCGGCCTGCGAGAACGATTGGAACAGACGGGCCATCTGCTCCTCGTTCATGCCAATGCCGGTATCCTGAACCGAAATGGAGAGCGTCACCCAGTTGTCCAGGCTCTCCAAGGCGGTGACTGCCACCTTCACCTCGCCGCGCTCGGTGAACTTGACCGCATTGTTCACCAGATTCAACAGAATCTGCCCTAAACGGGTCGGATCGCCGATCAGCTCCATCGGCAGCGATGGCGGCACCGCGAACAACAGCTCGATCCCCTTTTCCGCAGCGGGCAGCGCGGTGACATTGGCAATCCCGTCCAACACCTGCGACAGGTGGAACGGAATGGTCTCCAAAGAGAGTTTGCCCGCCTCGATCTTGGAGAAATCCAGGATGTCGTTCAACACCCCCAACAACGACATGGCCGCATTGCGGATCTTGTTCAGATACTCCCGCTGTCTCGGCGGCGGATCCCCACGCAAGGCCAGATGACTCAAACCGATCACCGCATTCATCGGCGTGCGGATCTCGTGACTCATGTTGGCCAGAAATTCGCTTTTGGCGCGCGTCGCCTCCTCGGCGGCCTGGCGCGCCTCCTCCATCGCCCGCGCCGCCAGCTTGCGCTCGGTGATATCCACCGCCAGCCCGACAAAATTCTTCACCGCCCCATGATCATCGCGAATGGCACTCACCACCACATCGGTCCAGATGGTCCCGCCACCCTGTACAATGCAGCGTTTCTCCAAGCGGTAATCGTTGCGCAGGCCGCTCAAGATCTCCAGAAGCAACCCTTGCTCCCGCTCCATATCCTCCGGATGGGTGAAGCGGGCAACGTTGGCTCCGAGCAGTTCGGACTCCGGGTAACCGAGCAGCTGTACGAAACTGTCATTGAATTGCAAGAAGTTGCCGTTGGCATCGGCAAAGGAGATTCCAGCATTGGCCCGCTCGAAAATACTGCGAAACCGCATTTCGGTATTGCGCCGCGCCTGTTCGATCAGCACTTGAGGGGTGATATCCTGAACCGTGCCCAGCGCCACCTCAGGTGCGCCATGGGCATTAAAGGTGATCTCCGCCTGCTCCCGCACCCACTTGATTTCACCATTCACCCAAATCCGGTGAATGATATCATACGGTGCGCCCTGCAATGCAGCCTGCCATGCCCCAGCCACATCAATGCGATCCTCGGAGGGGATGTGAGTGAGAAAGGTCTCGTAACTGACCGAATCACCCTCCCGAATGCCGAAGATCCGATAGGTCTCCTCGGACCAGGTGAGTTCCCCCTGATCCAGATCCAGATACCAGCTGCCGACCTGGGCCACCGCCTGGGCGCGACGCAAGGTCTTCTCGCTGTTGGCGAGCGCCTGCTCGATGCGCATCCGCTCGGTGATGTCGCTGACAATACCGTTCCACAGCACATCCCCATTGGATAACGCCTTGCCGGTCGATTCGATCCGCAACCAGAGGAGCTTGCGATCCACGGTGAAACGACCTTTCCAGGCAAAACCCTTCAAGGTACGTGCCGCCTCCTGATTGGCTTCATGAAAAGAGAGCTTGTCCTCGGGGTGGACCAAAGAGAACGGACGCGAGGCATCGGAGTGAATCTCAACGGGATTCAAGCCGAACATGGCACAAAAACGGCTGCTGACAAACTCGAAATGTTTATTGCCATCCGCACGCACACGAAATTGATACACCCCGATCGGGATGCGCTCGATCAGATCGTTGTACTGCTCGCGACTCAGTTGCAACTCCTGGGTGCGCGCCGCCACCCGCTGCTCCAGGCCGACGTTCTGCTCGGCGATGCGCTCGTGACTCTCGCGCACCTGTAGCATCAATTGATTGAACACCATGCGCAGCGTGACGAATTCGGCCACATCGACCCGGTCGTCCTCCACGATCTGCCCACTCTCCGCCACCCCGGCCACCTGCCGGGTGAAACGGGTCAAGGGGCCTACCACCAGAGATCGGGTCAAAAGCCACTGGGTCACCAGCAAAAAAACCAACAGGCCAATCACCGACAATGCGATCTGTCGTGCGGTCTCCTGCACGAGTTCGGCCACCTTGGCGCGACTCGAGGAGATCACCAGCTCGCCCAGTGGCCGATCCGGCTCCACATCTCGATGCAACGCATGTCGAATGGTCAATTCCGGATCGGGTTTGACCCCCTCTTTCAACCGCCAGACCGCATTCAACTCCCCCTTGAGATCATGAATCTCGACCTGCACCACGGCTGGATGCGTTCCGATGCCGTTGACCAGAGCCTGCAGAAGATGCTGTTGATAATCCCAGATCGCCGAGGCTGCTCCATTGGCAGAGATGTTGGCCAGTGTTTGCAGCGTATCCTGGATCTCCCCGCGCACCTCGCGATAAGAGAGCCCCAACTGCAATCCGGTCAACACCACGGCAAACAGCAAATAGGCCAAAAGCAACTTGCGCAGCAGCACGCGCGAAAGTGAATGGTTTCGACCACCTTCGGGAACCGGCACCCGCTTTAAACGAAATGAGCCGCTCATGGGTTGTCTGACGACCTCATGGGATCAACATGGCCTCCGCTTCGTGGGCCGGAAGATAGTTCAAGAAGATCGATCGCAAGACCCCCTCCTGTTTCATCGCCGCCAGCAGCACTTGCCAGGATTCAACATCAATCACATCATACCGGGATTTGGCGAGCACCAATCCATACGGCATCCCTTTCTCACCCGGGTTCCAATCCTGCACTTCCACCAGATCGTCGATCTTGAAATCACGCAGGTATTTGCGGAACACCGGTGGCTGTGCGAACACCACCACCACCCTCTGATCTTTAAGTTTCTTGAAAACCGTTGCCACATCGGGTGCTTTCTGGACCCGTCCGGCCAGACGCAACTGATCCAGCCAGCGATCGTGTTCCCCGCCGTATTTCAACGAACTGACCACGCCAATCTGCAACAGCGGTTGCTGAAGGAACTCCCGCGCACTCTGCACACGGCTTGCAATCGCGTTGTGTACGACGGCATGGTGTTTCATCACCAGATAGTCCACAAACCAGGCGAACTTTTCACGCTCCGGATTGCGCATGCCTGACACGCTCATATCCAAATCGCCCGAAGCCAAATCGGCCCAAATGCGCGCCCGTGTCATCACCTTCAACTCGAAGCGACACCCACTCCGCTTGCGCAACTCCTCGACAATATCCCGATTGATGCCAATCCCATTGTCATACAAAAAACCGTTTTCGTAAAATGCCAAACGAATCGGTTGATCCCCGCACTTGACCGGACCGGCCCAAAGCGTTCCACCATCGACCACAAGCAAGCCCAGAAAAAACCGTAGACCCAGCATCCACCGATATGCAATCATTCATTCACCTCCCTGACCGGATGCGCATGTTTTCGTGGCTGGATCTTCGGATGATAGATCAGAATACAGGTCTCGATAACTATTTATTATATTTATACGTGAAATTCTCCCAGTCAATCCAATAGTGGAGTCCACTCAATGCCGACCCGAATTCACCCCCTCGCCGGAGGGCTCGCCATGGCGATCATTCTGCTCTTTCAGCTCTCGACACTCACCTCCGAGCTGTTTTTATCCCATGCTGCCATCGTGATGGTCAAATCGTGGATCGTCAATGGCCTGTGGATCCTGATTCCGGCCTTGATGGCCACGGGCGGCAGCGGGTTTCATCTGGCCAAAGGAAGAATGGATGGGCTGGTGGCCATTAAAATGGCCCGCATGCGTCTGGTGGCGGCCAACGGGATCCTGATTCTCATCCCCTGCGCCCTGTTTTTGGAGAACCAGGCGTCGAAAGGGGCTTTCGACGCCTGGTTTTATGGTGTGCAGCTATTGGAACTGACGGTCGGTCTGCTGCAACTCTATCTGATGAGTCGCAACTTCCGCGACGGACTCAGGATGGCACGCTAAACCTCGCCTGTTTTGGTATGTGTGGTTTTCAATGCAGCGTGCAAAATGCGGGAGTCGTTTCCAAGAGCGCGCTTTAAAGTCAAAAGCAAAGTCCCAAGGGCTTCGCCCTTGGATCCCACCAGGGGGATAATCCCCCTGGACCCCTATTAATGGAACTACGCATCCCGTGATGGTTGCGGTTTAATAAAAACTACCCATTCCAAGCGGTTGCGGTTTGAGAGCTTAACATTCGATCCCTCAACTCAACCCAACGTGACCGGACGCAACGCAGCGAGCGAGGCGTTGATCTTCTCTTCGGGATAGGCATAATCCTCCAGATCGCCGGCAAAATAGCGATCATAGGCCGCCATGTCGAAGTGACCGTGACCCGAAAGGGTGAAAAAGATCGTCTTCGGCTCGCCGCTCTCCTTGCACTTCAACGCTTCGTCAATCGCCACGCGCACCGCATGGTTGGACTCCGGCGCAGGAATGATCCCCTCGGAACGGGCGAACATCACCCCAGCCTGGAAAGTGGCCAGTTGCGGCACGCCCACGGCCTCGATCAACCCCAGATGAACCAGATGCGACACCAAAGACGAATCGCCATGATAGCGCAGACCGCCGGCATGAATCCCCGGCGGGATGAAATCGTGACCGAGCGAATACATCGGCAGAAGCGGGGTCAATTTGGCGGTATCGCCATGATCATAGGCGTAGCGCCCCTTGGTCAGAGTCGGGCAGGAGTCCGGCTCCACGGCCACCAGACGCACAGTGCGACCTGCGGCCTTGTCCATCATGAACGGAAAGGCGGTACCGCCGAAGTTGGAGCCACCGCCGCAGCAACCTATGACCACATCCGGGAATTCGTTGGCCTTTTTGAACTGCTCACGCGCCTCCAATCCAATCACCGTCTGATGCAGCACCACATGATTGAGCACCGAACCCAACGCATAATGGGTGTCGTCGCGGCTGGCCGCCTCCTCGACCGCCTCGGAGATCGCCAAACCCAGCGAGCCGGGGGTATCCGGATCGAGCGCCAGAGCGGCACGTCCGCTCTGGGTCATGTTGGTGGGGCTGGCGAACACCTCGGCGCCCCAGGTCTCCATCATCGAGCGGCGGAAGGGTTTTTGCTGATAGCTCACCTTCACCATGTAAACCCGCACGGTCAGACCGAACATCGCGCCAGCCAAGGCAATCGACGAACCCCACTGTCCGGCCCCGGTTTCGGTGGTCAGACGGCGACACCCCTCTTTCTGGTTGTAATAGGCTTGCGCCACAGCGGTGTTGGGCTTGTGCGAACCGGCGGGGCTCACCCCTTCGTATTTGTAGAAGATCTTCGCCGGGGTGCCCAGGGCCTGTTCGAGCTGACGGGCCCGATACAGCGGCGACGGACGCCACAAACGGTAGATCTCACGTACCGGCTCCGGAATCGGAATCCAACGCTCGGTGGAGACCTCCTGTTCGATGAGCGCCATGGGAAAGAGCGGGGCCAAGGCATCCGGGCCGATCGGGTTGCCATCCGGACCCAACGGCGGCGGCAACGGCACCGGCAGATCAGCGGCCACGTTGTACCACTGTTTGGGTATCTCCGACTCATCGAGAAGAATCTTGATATCACCCATGACTCATTCACCCTCATAAGATTGATTGCAGGATTATTGACGAAAGCCCCACCCCGGCGGCAGATTACCCCGCCACGTACCGCAACGCAACCGTGCAGGCGCGTTACGGCTGGAAAACCTTGGCCAAGAACGCTGTCTCATCCAGGTGCGCATCTTTTCTTCTCCTCATCGTCAAGCGGTGATTGCAGCAATCCTTCAGACGGATCTCATCCATAGGGCCTATTCCAGATACAACGAACTCCAGGATCTTTCATAATCGTGGAACCACCAAACGGCTGCTCAGCATGGCCCTGAGCCGCGTGTACCGGTAACCATTCTTGGTACTCACCGCGCCTTGTCATTCCAATCCCCAAGAATTATCTTTTCGGGCAGTTTCCACCAAATTCGCTTTTGCGACAAGCAAAAAGTACACTCTATAACGACTCCTCACACCGTTCACCTTTAGAGACTGTTGACAGGAAAAAGCATGCCTCAAGACCATCGCAACGCATTGCCGAGCGGATATCGATTTCACGAGTACCGGATCGATGGGGTACTTGGAGTGGGCGGTTTCGGGATTACCTATCTGGGGTGGGACGAGTCGCTGCGTCAGCAGGTGGCCATCAAGGAGTATCTGCCCAACGAGATTGCGGTCCGCGAGGGGGCAACGGTCTATGCGAAGAGCGAGAAGGAACGGGAGGATTTCGAGTGGGGTCGCGTCCGGTTTGTGGAGGAGGCGCGGACGCTGGTCAATTTTCACCACACCAATATTGTGCGTGTCTATCGTCTTGTGGAGAATCTGAACAACACGGCGTACATGGTGATGGGGTATGAGGATGGGGCATCGCTGGAGGCGTTGTTGAGTCGGCAGACCCCCCCTTATGATGAGAAAACGTTGCTGGGGATGGTGTTCCCGCTGCTGGATGGCTTGGAGGAGGTGCATCGGGCGGGTTTTCTGCATCGGGACATCAAGCCCGGGAATATCTACATCCGCAGGCGCGATGAGAGTCCGGTGTTGCTGGATTTCGGCTCTGCGCGTCAGGCATTGGGGGGGAAGCGGAGCCGGAGTCTGTCCGTGGTGGTGAGTGTTGGCTATGCACCGATCGAGCAGTACGAAAGCGATCCTAAGTTGCAGAAGGCGTATACGGACATCTATGCGTTGGGAGCGGTGTTGTACCGTGCAATCGGGGGCGGAACGCCTGTGGATTCGATGTCGCGCAGCAACGCGGTTTATATTCGCAAGCAGAAGGATCCGCTGACCCCTGCTTTGGTGATCGGCAAAGGTCGCTACAGCGAGGGGTTCTTGCGAGCAATCGATCACGCCTTGTCGATACGCGAGACGGACCGACCGCAGAGTGTTGCGGCGTGGCGGGAGGCGTTCAAAGGGAACTTTCGGACCAGGCCGCGCGTGGATCGGAAGGTGTGGATGGCGGTTGGTCTGGCGGTTTTGCTGGGTTTGGGGGGGTGGTTATGGCAGTCGGAGCGTGAGCGGTCGCTGGAACGTGCGCACATGGAAGTGGCGCGCCAGGAGAAGGAATCTCTGGCGAAGCGCCAGGAGCAGGAGCGTCAGGAGAAGGAACGGTTGGAAGCGGAGCGAAAAAAGAATCTGGCTGTGGCGCCACCCAAGACTCAAGTAAACGTTGCCCCTTTGCATGAATGTGACCGCCAAGCTGCGTATTGGGACAATCCCCACGTCATTTATTTGGATCCTATTGAAATCCATGCCGACCGGGCGCTGCCGGCCTGTCGTGAGGCGATACGCCAGTATCCCGAGGAGCTGCGTTTTCAGATGCAGTTGGCGCGGGCGGTGCTGAAGTCTGGAGACAGGAAGGATGCGGCTGAGAAAATGCGGCAATTGGCTGTGAAGGGCTATGCACCGGCGCAGGATCTGTATGCCGATCATCTGGTCCATGGCCTTGGGGTGGCAAAGGACGAAGCGGAGGCGGTGCAATGGATGCAACGTTCTGCCCAGCAGGGCTATGGGTTTGTATATGCATCCCTGGGAAAGGTTTACTGGGAAGGGATCGGGGTTATGAAGGATCAGGCGGCGTCGGAAAAGTGGTATCGCAAAACGCTGGACTATTTTCGACGGTTGGCAGAGCAGGGAAATGCCTCGGGGCAGGTTATGTTGGGTGTGCTGTATATTGAAGGTCGTGGGGTGGAAAAGAACGACAAGGAAGCGGTGAAGTGGTTTCGCAAGGCTGCGGCACAAGGCGCGGGTATGGGGCAGAGTTTGCTCGGTCATATGTACGTAGAAGGCAAAGGCGTGGAGAAGGACGCGAAAGAAGCGTTGAAGTGGTTCAACAAGGCGGTGGAACAGGGGCATGCCATGGGATATGAGGGATTGGCTCTCATGTATGCCAATGGCCTGGGGGTTGAGAAGGACGAGAAAAAAGCGGTGGAGCTGTATCGGAGGACGGCGGCGCAGGAGAGTTCCGTGGGCCAAGTTGGACTGGGCGGTATGTATGCCAGGGGAGCCGGGGTGGAGAAGGATGATTATGAGGCGGTGAAGTGGTTTCGCAAGGCGGTGGAATATGGGAATGCTGGAGGCCAGGTCAGTTTGGGGGTGATGTATGCCGAGGGTCGTGGTGTTGCGAAGGACGAGCAGGAGGCGGTGAGGTGGTATCGGAAGTCTGCGGAACAGGGGAGTGCCGATGGGCAGTTTTTTCTGGGTGTGATGCTGGCCAATGGTCAAGGGGTGAAGGAGAACGATACTGAAGCGGTGAAATGGTTGCGCAAGTCTGCGGAACAGGGGCATTCCTCTGGCCAGTTCAACCTTGGTGTGATGTATGAACAGGGCCGTGGTGTGGAGAAGAATGTCAAGGAAGCGCTCAAGTGGTATCGCAAGGCGGCAGAGCAGGGCCATGAAGAAGCGAAGAAGAGCGAGCAACGTCTGACCAGCGTGGAGAAAGGGCAGAACAACGCGGGAAAGGTCTCCATGGGAGCGGCCAAGATCGAGTTTGTGCGCGTGCCAGGAGGCACGTTTCAAATGGGCTGCGGGTCGTGGCAGAGTGATTGTTTTGACAATGAGAAACCTTCTGTCGAGGTCAGCGTCGGGAGTTTCGAGATCGGCAAGTACGAGGTGACGAACGGGCAGTATATGGAATGTGTGCAGGCAGGAGCGTGTCGGGTTCCCGTGTGGAACGAGTTGGGGAGTGAATATCATTACCAGACCGGGACGAGCGATTGGTACAAGAAGTTGGGTGAAGCGTTGACCGGGAACAGCCATCCGGTGGTGGGGGTTTCGTGGGAGAATGCGCAACAGATGGTGAAGTGGTTGAACGGGAGGGGGGACGGTTGCCGGTATCGATTGCCGACCGAAGCGGAGTGGGAGTACGCCTGTCGGAGTGGTGGCAAACCCGAGAAGTATTGCGGTGGAAACGATATGAAAGAGATATCATGGTATGACAAAAACAGTGGCGGAAAGACCCATCCTGTGGGTCAGAAGCTGGCAAACGGTTTTGGAATTCATGATATGAGTGGCAACGTGTATGAGTGGACCTGTTCGGATTGGGGAAAATATGGGGATGGGGGGAAGAATTTTGCCCTGTGCAACCAAGCGGGCTCCAGCCGGGTGGCTCGGGGCGGCGGCTGGTTCAACTCCCCGACTCGCGTCCGCTCCGCCAATCGCTACGGCGCAGCCCCAACCGATCGTCACTACGCCTTGGGCTTCCGCCTCGCCAGGGGTTGTCCTTAGAGCCTGTTGATATTCGATCATTTGATCCATACCATGTCTAAAATCAAGATAACGATATGGATCGTTATTGTTGCGTGATGATCAATGGGAACGCATCAAAGGTGTCTTACCAAAGCGTGTACTTGGCGGCTCACGGCATTGAAGTGTCCCGGTGGACTCTTCTGTAAATGTCAAACTGCTTTTGTCACCCCAGGAGTGCCGGGGGTTTGGCTGTTTCAATCACCAAACAGCCTGTTTGTAAGGTTACGTGGTTTCCACCACCTCCCCCACTGCCGCGATCAAACCGCTGACCCGCTGATCCAGAGGGTCCGCGCCATTCAACACATTGCGGGCCACCGCCTGACGCAGCGCGGTCTCATCCTTGGCATCCCAGGCCGCCAGAAAGGCATCGCGCCGCCCGGTTGCATGACGCACCAATTTTTTCATGCGCCGCGCCATGGAGAGATCGGTCACCCCGCGCTGCCGCAGACTCTCCTCCAACCCCTCGAAGGTCATCTCCCAGAGCGCCTGGGCCAGCTCGTCATCCCCGCGATGGTGCAGCCGATGCACCACACCCGCCACCAGCAGGATCATCACATCGAATCGCAAGGGAAAATCATCGTTCACCCCCAGCCGATCCCCGGCGGTCAAACGCAACGTCTCCCCTGCCAACTGATCGTACAATGCCAAAATCCGCGTCCGGATCTCACGCGCTGCCTTTTTTTTAAGTCGATTCCGCCATAACCACCACATGGAAACTTTGCTCCCAATGCCACCTCCAGGTATGATGCGATCAATCGGCATCACCGACCTCTTTCAAATAACCCGGAAAGATCATGAACAGACCTCTCAAGCGCTCACCCTTGGCCTTCTTGTCGCGCGTTGCCATCGTCGCCTTCGCCCTGGCCGGCTGTCAAGCGCAAATGCATGAAAGCGGCGTCATTCTCAACGAGGATGCCCTCTCCCGCATCCACCCCGGCATCACCACGCGCAACCAGGTGTTTGAACTGCTGGGACCGCCCACGCTGGTCAATCCCTATCGCGCCAATCGCTGGCTCTACATTCAAGACCGCAAATACAAAAACATGCAACGCACCTTCGCACGCGTTGCCAACCGTATCGAGATCTCCTTTGATCGCGGCGGCGTGGTCAGCGACATTCAAAAAAACTTCGACGACAAACCCTGGGATCCGACCACCATTCCCGAGGCCAACAGCGACAAGGGGTGGATGAACTGGCTCTGGGACACCGGCTATGCCCATCCGGCGGTCAATCCGCACGGTCCCCCGATGTTGAAGAGATCGCTCGCGGATGACTCGCCCATCCACGAAGAGCCGGTCAACACCTCATCTGGGGAGAAAAAGCCCTGGTGGAAATTCTGGTCGCGCGATGGCCAGGCCGATGCCAAGCCTCCTGCCACGCCCAGCGATGCCATCGCGGGCCACTCTTCCGGGGATGAGGCTCTGCCCGGATTTCTGACCCCGACGGAACGATTGCGGGCCCCCTTGAACGATCCGCTGGCATTCGATGAGAAAAAATCAGGGGAGGAAGCCGACCGTTACCCCTCTGATGCGCTCGCACCCGCTCAGGAGGAGTTGCGCGAGGAGGCTCAACAGGAACTGGTCAAGGATCCGCCCAAGAAAAGCGACTCCGGGAAACCCTGGTGGAAATTCTGGGCGCGTGATCCTTTGCCGGACTCCTCCACCACCCCGGCAAACGAGGCTCTCAAGGATTCGGGAGTCGGCAAGGAATGACCATTGCGCTGATCGGCGGAACCAGTCTTTTGGAAGCGCGCCGTTTTCAAGATGCGGCCCCGCGCCGCATCCAGACGCCCTATGGTGCCGTAACCCTGTTGGAGCAGGATGGCCTGCTCTTTTTGCAGCGCCACGGCCTCGGCACCTATCTGCCACCGCACCTGATCAACCACAAGGCCAATCTGTCGGCCCTGCATCAGGCCGGCACAACCCGGATTCTCGCGGTCAGCTCGGTGGGCAGCCTCAGGGCCGACATTCCCCCCGGCACCTTTTTGATTCCGGATGATTTTCTGGCCCCACAGGTCAATCTCTCCTTGTTCGAGGACGCACGCGGCCATCAAACCCCCGGGTTCAATGCCGAGTGGCGCCAGCAGATCCTCGATGTCTGGAGCAATACCGATCTGCCCAAGCCGCACCCGGGGGGTGTCTACTGGCAGACCCGGGGGCCGCGCTTTGAAACCCCGGCGGAGATCCGCATGTATCAACCCTACGCCCATGTGGTCGGCATGACCGTGGCCTCGGAGTGCATCCTGGCTGCAGACCTGAAGATCCCCTACGCCGCCTTGTGCGTGGTCGATAATCTGGCCAATGGACTCGACGCCAACCCCATCACCTTTGCAGCCTTCAAAGAGCAGGTCAAGGCCAACGAAGCAACCTTGCTGCTCATTTTAGAAACCCTGCTGCTCTCTCTTTCGCCCCTGTCATGAACCTCCAGCGTTCGCTTGAGTGAATGCCATGAACCTCTTCATTCAGGATGCCCGCCTGCCGGAGGTACCGAATCCGGTGAACATCGTCATCCAGGATGGCCGTATTCAGGCCATCGGCCCCCAGGTCACCCCGGACTCACCCGAGATCACGATCCTCGATGCCCACGGCTTGGTCGCAACACCCGGTCTGGTCAATGGTCACACCCATGCCTCGATGACCCTGTTTCGCGGCTTTGGCGACGACATGCCGCTCATGCAGTGGTTGCAAACCCGCATCTGGCCTGCCGAGGCCAAACTGACCGAAGAGGATGTCTACTGGGGGGCGCGGCTGGCCTGCCTGGAGATGATCCGCTCCGGCACCGTGGCCTTCGAGGATATGTACTGGCACTTCCATGGCATGGCCCGAGCGGTCGAGGATAGCGGTCTTCGTGCCGGGGTCGGTGCGGTGATGATCGATGTGGCGGGTCCGGAACAGGGAGCCGCCTGCCGACGACTGGCCGAGGAGACCTTCGAGGCCTCGCAGCGCTATTCGGAGCGGGTCCGTTTCACCCTCACCCCGCATGCCATCTACACGGTCAGCCCGGAGAGTCTGCGCTGGACCGCCGAGTTTTCGCAACGACACGATCTGCCGGTGCACATTCACCTCTCCGAGACCCAACACGAGGTGGAGATGTGCTTGAAGAACCATGGTGTGCGTCCGGCGGTGCACCTGGACCGCCAGGGACTGTTAACCCCGCGTGTACTTCTGGCCCACGGCGTCTGGCTCGATGACGACGAACTCGACCTGATCGCCGCACGCGGCGCAACGCTGGTCACCAATCCGGTCTCCAACATGAAACTGGCCGTGGGTGGGGTCTTTCCCTTTGCCAAGGCGGCAGCCCGCAACATCCCGATCGCGCTCGGCACCGATGGTGCCGCCTCCAACAACACGCTCGATCTGTTCCAGGAGATGAAATTCCTGGCGCTGATCCAGAAACATGCCCAGCACGATCCCACCGCCCTGCCCTCCCATCAGGTCTGGGAGGTGGCAACCGGTGCCAAGGCGCCGCTGCTGGGCCAATCCGGCCAATTGACCGTCGGCGCGCCAGCGGATCTGCTGCTGTTGCGCCACACCGAACCGGAGATGACCCCGGAGCATGAATTGATCTCCAATCTGGTCTACTCGGCCACCGGTCATGTGGTCGATACCGTGATCGTCAATGGTCGGATCCTGATGCGAAACCGCGTCATTCCGGATGAGGGGGCGATCCGCCTCGAGGCGCGTGACCGGGCCATCCGGGTGTGCAAGCTGTGAACGTAACGGTTGAGTTGAAGATCAAAAAAGGGGATGACGGTTATCTGACCCGCGTTGTCTTGAATGGACAACCCCTCGGGGAAGATCGCCTCGTCACCGAGATCGACCTGGCGACCCCGCGTCTGTTGATCGATGCCATCCGGCAGTTGTTGCGCACGCCTGGGCCCATCGAGCGGATTGAAGAGTCAACCCGTGCGGCTGGCATCGAGTTGTTTCATCTTTGGCTGGGCCCGGTTTGGCAGCGGATCCTGCCCGCTCTGCCGCCCGCCGGACAGACCACCACCATAGCCGTTGCCAGCGATTCCGCCGAGTTGATGCTGTATCCCTGGGAGACGCTGCTGCCACCGGAGCGCGACTTTCTGGGACTCGACTTGAATTTTGCCATCCAACGCCGTGCGCTCGGTATGCCACCGTTGAATCGCTGCCGGGCTCTCTCACCGGGTCCGTTACGAATGGTGTTCATGGCGAGTACACCAGAAGGGTTCGCCCTGCCCTCTGCGGCCTGGGAACGGGAGCTGTTTGCCGCCTGCCTGCCCGATGCAACCGATCCGGCTGTGCCACGCATCGACGCGCGGATGGTCGACACGGGTGACTGGGAGGCGTTGCGTCGCGCGATCGAAGCCCATCAACCGCAGGTGATTCATCTCTTGGGGCCGGCGTTGATTCGCGGCACGCAAGGTTTTTTCGCCTTCGAGGAGCCGGAGGATCACCAGGCCGATGCACGCGCCTCGGGTGAACTGGTTCGCGAACTGTTGCGTCATTCGGGTGCGGGTCTGGTGATCCTCTCCGGGCGCGAAACCGGCAAATCCCCACCGTTGGCGGCCACCGGTGCCCTCTGTCACGGCATCATTGCCACGGGCGAGTTTCCCATGGCCTTGGCCTGGCCCGAAAGCCTCGCGGCGCCTGAAGCACAACCGTTTTTCTCCGCCCTCCTGACGGCTCTGGCCTCGGGCGAGCGGGTCGATGCCGCGCTCACCCGTGCCCGACGCACCATCGCCTCGACAACAACCCACGCCGTGAGCCGTCCGGCCTGGCTTTTGCCGACCCTGTACGCGCGCGGTGAACAACCGCATCTCTTCCATGCAGCCTTCCAGCTCGCCCACCGTACAAAATGGTTGCAAGAGAAAGAAGAATGACCAATAGTAATGGTATTGCGTAGAGCGCCGGCACGCTCGGTGGTCTGGCAGCCTTTGTTGTCCACATCCGCTTAAAATCAAGAAAGGATCAGGCATGAAACCCGGTAAAGTTCTGGTCGCGCAAGGCGGCGGCCCCACGGCGGTCATCAATCAGTCCCTGGTGGGTGCGGTGCTCGAAGCCCGCAAATTCCCGCGCGTGGAACGGGTCTACGGCGCCTTGCACGGCGTGCGCGGCATCATCAACGAGGATTTTCTCGATCTGACCCAGGAGACCACCCACAATCTCGAACGGGTCGCCGACACCCCCGGCTCGGCACTCGGCTCCACACGCGACAAGCCGGATGAGAAATACTGCGCCGAGATCCTCAAGGTGCTCATGGCGCACAACATCCGCTGCTTCTTCTACATCGGCGGCAACGACTCCTCCGAAACCCTGCGCATTGTCGAAGATTTCGCCAAAAAGGCGCAATACGACCTGATCACCATCCACATCCCCAAAACCATCGACAACGACCTCATGGTCAACGACCACACCCCCGGCTACCCCTCGGCGGCCCGTTTCGTGGCGAGCGCCTTTGCCGGCATCAACCTCGACAATCGCGCCCTGCCGGGTGTCTACGTCGGTGTGGTGATGGGCCGGCATGCGGGCTTTTTGACCGCCGCCTCGGCGTTGGGTCGCAAATGCCGCGACGACGGTCCGCACCTGATCTATCTGCCGGAACGCAATTTCGAGATCAGCCAGTTCCTGGCAGATGTCAAATCGATCTACGACAAGCTCGGACGCTGCGTCATCGCCGTCTCCGAAGGGATCCACGACGCCCAGGGCACGCCAATCCTCTCCTCGATGCTGGCCCGCACCCTGGAAAAGGATGCCCACGGCAATGTGCAGCTCTCTGGCACCGGCGCCCTGGCCGATCTGCTCACCAATACCATCCGCGACAATCTCGGCATCAAACGGGTGCGCGGCGACACCTTCGGCTATCTGCAACGCTCCTTTTTGGGCGTGGTCTCGGACGTCGACCAGCGCGAAGCGCGCGAAGTGGGCGAAAAGGCCTGTCAATTCGCCTTGTGGAACAACGCCAGCGGTTCGGTCACCATCCACCGCATGGGCCATTACGCGGTGGAGTACCGTCTGGATCCAATGATCTCCGTGGCTGGCAAAACTCGCGTCATGCCGGACAATTTCATCAATTCCCAGGGCACCGATGTCACCGATGCCTTCAAGTTCTATCTGACCCCGCTCTTGGGATCCGGCATGCCGGACGCCTTCCGGCTGCGTGCCCCGCGCGTACCGAGAATCCTGCCGGGGAGTTGAGGTGGCAGGAGTGCATTCATCAAACAGGAGCCCTATCATGTCGGAAACCGTTATCACCCTGAGTGATGTCTGGAGGGCCTTTTTGGAGACGGATCGCCGCATGCAGGAGATGCGCGAGGAGTCTGAACGCAAAGTACGAGAATCGAGGGCAGAGACCGACCGTGCGTTGCGGGAAATGTTTGCCGAAACGAATCGTCAGATGCAGGAAACCGACCGGCAGATCCAGGAAGTCTCCAAACAAATAAAAGAGACCGACCGCAAAATGAAAGAGACCGACCGCAAGTTGGATAGGCTCGGTGGACGGTTGGGAGAGTTCGTCGAAGGGCTGGTGGCCCCGGCCTGCAAGGCGCTGTTCACCCAATGGGGGATTCCGATCCATCAGGTGAGCCGGCGGGTGGAGGCCGATCTGCCGGGCGGGCGGCATATCGAGATCGATCTGTTCGCGGTCAACTCCGATGCCGTGGTGCTCGTGGAGGTAAAAAGCAAGCTCTCCAACGACGATGTGCGCGAACATCTGGAGCGTCTGGAGCAGTTCAAGGTTTTTTTTCCGCGCTATGCGGATGCGCGGGTGCTCGGCGCGGTGGCGGCCATGGTGATCGAGGAGAACGTGCGCCGCTACGCCATGGGTCAGGGGCTGTTCGTGATCGAACAGAGCGGCGACACCCTGCGCATGGCCAACGAACGGGATTTCACCCCCCGCTTTTGGTAACGATTGCCCTGCAACGCATTCAACCCGGCAGTCGATAGATGGTCGGGGCGGTCTGGACCACTGGCACCTTGAGATTGTTCAAGGTTTCGGAGTGACCGACGAATAAATATCCACCCGGAGAGAGGTAACGGCAGAACTTGTTGACCAGCCGCTCCTGGGTGGGACGATCGAAATAGATGATCACGTTACGACAAAAGATGATATCCATCTTCTCTCGCAGACCGAAATCGGCATCCATGAAGTTCAAACGGCGGAAATTGACCATCGCCCGGATATCCGGGGCGATACGCACCAGTTTCTTGGTGGGATCCTTGCTTTTGAGCAGATACTTGCGCTTCAAGTTCAACGGCACGGGACCGACCTTGTCCATGTCGTAGACCGCGTCCGAGGCGGTACGCAACACCCGGCTGGAGATATCGGTGGCCAGGATGCGGGCACGGAAATTGATCCCCGGATAGTGTTGGGCGAATTCGCGCAGTACCATCGCCAGGGTATACGGCTCTTCGCCCGTCGAGCAGCCGGCGCTCCAGATCATCAGTTCACGCCGAACTCCGGCCCCGGCGGTCTTGATCAACTCCGGCAGGGCACTCTGTGCCAGATACTCGAAATGGGTCGGTTCGCGGAAAAAATCGGTCTTGTTGGTGGTGACGATGTCGATGAACTGGATCAACTCCTCGTCCGAATGATCGGGATCGAGCACCCAGTCGATGTACTCCTTGAAGGAGTGCATGCCCACCTGGCGCAACCGTTTCTGGATCCGGGCCGTGAGCATGGTCTTCTTGCTTGGCGGCATCATGATGCCGCACTGGGCATAGATGAACTCGCTCAAGCGTTGAAAATCCTTGTCGGAAATCCCACCGTGAGGATCCTGACCGCCACCAAAGCTACTCATGCAACGTATTCCCTCAATCAAAATCGCTGGATGATAGATGCGCGTTTTCTCTTACATGTCGCACAACCGCAGCACTTCGGCGGCGATCTTGTCCAGCGGCTTGATCAGATCGACTCCACCATGTTTGATCGCCTCTTTGGGCATGCCGAAGACCACGCAGGATTGTTCGTCCTGGGCCACGGTGGCGGCACCGGCATTCTTCATCTCCAGCATGCCGCGCGCGCCGTCGTCCCCCATGCCGGTCATGATCACGCCCACGCAGTTTTTGCCACCGTAGCGGGCCGCAGAGCGGAACAGCACATCCACGGAGGGACGATGCCGGCTGACCAGCGGGCCATCGCGCACCTCGACATAATAACGGGCGCCGCTGCGCTTGAGCATGGTGTGCTTGTTGCCGGGTGCGATCAAGGCGCGTCCCCGGACCACCGAGTCGTTGTCGACAGCCTCCTTGACTGTGATCTCGCAGAGGGTATTGAGCCGGTCGGCAAAGGCGCGGGTGAAATTTTCCGGCATGTGCTGCACAATGACGATTCCCGGCGCATTGGCCGGCAGAGCCTCCAGAAAGACCCGCAACGCCTCGGTGCCGCCGGTCGAGGCGCCCACGATGATGAGCTTTTCGGTGGTCTGACTCATGGCCCGGGAACCGGAATCCATGGGTGGCAGCATGGCGTCGGCGGTCAGTTTCGGCTGGATCTTGTGGATTGCGCCGGTACCTGCCGCAGCAGCGCGCGGGGCGAGCAGACGGTTTTTGACATTGATCGATGCCGCAGCCTTCACGGCATCACAAATGCGGATGCGCGACTCCTCTAGAAACTCCTTGGTTCCCATGCGCGGCTTGGTGATGATCTCGACTGCGCCGTACTCCAAGGCACGCAGGGCGGTCTCCGTCCCCTCGCCGGTCAACGAGGAGCACATCACCACCGGAATCGGATGCTGGGTCATGATCTTCTTTAAGAAGGTGATGCCATCCATGCGCGGCATCTCGACATCCAGCGTGATCACATCCGGAACCAGACTTTTCAATTTTTCCGCAGCCACAAACGGATCCTGCGCCTGACCCACGACCTTGATATCCGGATCGGACTCAAGGACTGCGGTCAAGGTTTGACGGACCACGGCGGAATCGTCGACGACGAGAACGGTAACAGGCTTTTTGGTGGCACTCATGGGCTTTGGCATCCATGGCTAGATAAGGATAAACCTTGCCATTATCTTCGATGAAAACCGTCACGTCAATGCAATGGGAGCAAGAAATTACCAAAGAAGACTATCCCATGGCCGATCGGTGATTTTTCCATCCCATGGACCGGCCACGCCGGGTCAGATCACCCCTTTTTCCCTGAAATACTGCGCATAATGCATGTCGGTACGCAGGATGTGTTGCACGAGCCAGACCTTGGACACGGTCATCAGATCCATCGGGGCCGCAAAGTCGCCGGCCTCGAACCGTTTCATCAGTTCACCCACATCGTTCAACAGCTTGACATGCTTTTCCTTGTGCGACCGGGTCTCGGGATAGTGATACTTGTCGAACAGCTTCTCCTCGCGACTGAAGTGGAACTGGGTGTATTCGGCCAACTCGCCGATCACTTTGGCGACCGCCTCCCGACCCGCGCTCTCCTTCAAGAGCCGGTGAATCTGATTGACCATGCCGACCAGCTTCTTGTGATCGTTGTCGATATCCTCCATGCCGGTAACCAGATCATCGGACCACGGAAAGAACTGCGCATCATCGACGATCTCCTGGCCGTTCTCCAGATAGAGCCGATCGAGCTGGGCAAACAGTTTGCGGATCAGGGCCAGATATTCGAGCAGCAACTTGTCGGAAGGCCCATGCCCCTCCTCGGGTACGCGAGGAATGCGCTCAAGGGCTTCGACGGCCTTGGCGAAAATCCGGCCATGGAGCTGACACATCTGCTCGAAATGGCTGGTTTTGGCGTATTCGCTGCCAAGGGTCGCCTGGATCCAGCCGTGCAGGGGGGAATCCCCGGCTTTGGGCCACTGCTCACGCGGCAGATTGAGACGACCGGCCAGGCACTGCTCCATGCGGCTGTGCCAGCCCAGGAAGTACCCCTTGGCCACCCGTATATCGAAGATCGGCAACCCCAGATCGGCCTCTGCCTGGGCTGCAAAGAGCGCGCCGCACATATCCTGCAACACCTCTCCCATGCGTGAGAAGAGGATGGCGGAGCCGCGCGTCATGCCCACCACGGCAGATGCTTCACGCATATTCTCCTGCACCACGTTGGAGGCATCCAGGGTGTTCTGGACCGATCCGACGATTTCACTGGAGAGCGCCTGCGCATGTCGGGTCATGTCGGTCATCGATTCGGCGGCGACCGCCACATGCGAGGCGGACTTGGCCACCTCTCCGGTCCCGGTGGCAGCCTCCTGAGCGGCACGCGCCACCTCCTGGGCTGCGGTACCAAGCTCCAAAGCGCTGCGGGTCACCTCGCCTGCCGCCCGGGCGACATCCTCCATGGCGTTGGAAATGGTCACCATCGCAGCGGATTGCAGTTCCACCGATTCGGTGATCTCGCGATTGGCCTCATTGATGTGATCGATGCTGCCGGCGACATTCGTATTGGCCTCGGTCGCCTCGCGGGAGTTATCCTGAATACGGTTGATCTTCTCGGAGATCAGACGGGTCGCGTCCCCGGTCTGACGGGCCAACTCCTTGACCTCGTTGGCCACCACCGCGAACCCCTTGCCCGCATCACCGGCGCCGGCGGCCTCAATCGAGGCGTTCAACGCCAGCATGTTGGTCTGCTCAGCGATATTATTGATGATATCGACTACATCGCCGATCTCCTGGGCCGAGGCGGAGAGGCGATCCATCACCACACGCACCCCCAGCGCATTGGAGTGGGCGGCTTCGGATTCGGCGCTGGCACTCTGGCAGCGGCGATTGATCTCCTCTAAAGCTGTGGTGATGTGCTCGATCGAGGCTGCGACATTCTTGACCGAATCGTCCACGCGCGCCAGATTGTTGTTGACCCCGTCGATGTTGGCGGTGATCTCCTCGGCAGCAGCGGCCATAGTGGCGATGTTGGCACTCGCCTCCTCGGCGCCGGCGGCGATGGTGACGATGTTGTGGGTCACCTCCTCGGCTGCCGAAGCGATGCCGCTGACGCTCTCGGTCGAATTGCCGATGGAGCGCGTGATCGTGTCGACCTCCCGGGTCAGCAGGAGATTCTTCTCCGAGACCTTCTTGACGATGCGCGTCGAACTGCGGGCATCATCGCCGATCTGATCGCGGATCTTGATCAACTCGGCAACACAGGCGGTGATGCCGCCCGAGTGGAGATTGATGATGCGCATGATCTTCTCCAACCGGTCGGCCAGACGATTGACCGCGCAGGCAATCCCGGTCGGCTCACGACCCGGTTCCCGCAGACGGATGGTCATATCCCCTTCGGCCAGACGACGCACGGCATCCTCGACCTGGTGGATATCCCCACCGACCTGAACCAGGATGGTCCGGGCGATCAGCAGTGCGAGGGCGAGCAGAATGATCAGGTTGATGAGCAGTTCACCGCCGAGCACCATCAAGTCGTGCTGAAAAGCTCTATTCACATCATCGATGTAGATCCCGGTGCCGATGATCCAGCCCCAGGGTTTGAACTCCCGGACATAGGAGAGTTTGGGAACGGAATTTTTGGTTTCGCCAGAGACACGGCTCCAATAATAATCCACGAAACCGCCACCCTCTTTTTGCGCTTCACGGACGAAATCCAGGAAATACTTCTTGCCATTCACATCCGCATTTTCCGACACATCCTTGCCTTCCATGTCGGGCTTGATCGGATGCATGACCATTTTCGGCGTCTTGTCGTTGATCCAGAAATAGTCTTTCAACCCCTCGCCGTAACGCAAGGCGCGCACCGCTGCCTTGGCCGCCTCCTGCGCCTGCGCCTCGGTGAGTTCTCCGGAGGTTTGCTTGCCGTGATAAAATACCAGCAGGTGGTAAGCCGTCTCCACCAGATTGCGGGTCTTGACCTGACGGTCTTCCATCATCCCTTCGCGCTTGGCCTGCATGGCCAACAGACCGGTGATCAGAATGCCGAGAATCGCCAACAGGAGGATCAGACCAATGCGTTTTTGCAGACTCAATCGACCCAGAAAGGAGGTCGCGATCGGTTTGGAACAGGAATTTTCTTGCATGATTGAAACCTTACACCGGGGGATCAAAGGGATTATAAACGTTCAATGATATCCTATTATAAAACGTTAGAGAAAAGAAAGATTTCACAAAAAAATGTCACGAAAAAAGCGAGATACGCGCCCTGTTCGCTCGTCCTGGAGACGACTCCCGCAAATCTCGCGGAAACCGTTCATCTGTCGATCTTCCCAAGCCCGGACTACCTTTATTGATACCAGTCAATCCTGGATCGTTCGCACACAGTTTCATAAATCTCAAAGGGAGTCGCTATCCATGGCCAAGGTCAAGTCGCGCGCCAAACCGGTCAAACCCTTCTTCCGCGAGGTCGCCGTATCCGGCGATGGCCGCGACATCACCCGCAATTTTGGGGGATTGATGAACAGCGTCTGGCCACAGGATTCGGTGTTGCGTGACCGGGGCGGGGATTACACCCTTTACGAGGATGTGTTGCGGGACGATCAGGTGGCCTCCACCTTTCAGCAGCGCCGCATGGCGGTCACTTCAGCGGAATGGGGGATCAGTCCGGGCGGATCGGATACCGCCAGTCGCATGGCTGCCGATTTTCTTTTAGAGACCCTCAACCGCATCGGCTGGGATACGGTGACCGATAAAATGCTCTACGGGATCTTTTACGGCTACGCAGTGGCCGAATGTCTGTGGGGACAGGATGGCGCGCATGTCACTCTGGAGGAAGTGAAAGTGCGCAAGCAGCGTCGCTTCACCTTCGACATCACCGGCCGACCTCTGCTGCTGACCCCTGCCGAACCGACCGGCCTGGCCTTGCCGGCTCGCAAATTCTGGCACTTTCACGCCGGCGCCGACAACGACGACGAACCTTATGGCCTGGGTCTGGCCCATTGGCTCTACTGGCCGGTCTTCTTCAAACGAAACGGCCTGAAATTATGGTTGATCTTTATGGACAAATTCGGCATGCCGACCGCCATGGGGAGCTATCCGGCCAATGCCACGGACGAAGAGAAACGGCGCCTGCTCGCGGCCTTGCGGGCGATTCAGACCGATTCCGGGATCATCGTACCCGAAGGGATGAAGGTGGAGTTGATCGAATCCTCCCGTGGCGGACAGGTGAGTTACGAAAGCTTCATCGACCGCATGAATGCGGCGATCGCCAAGGTGACGCTGTCGCAGACCATGACCACCGATGCGGCAGGGGGGCAGTACAAGGCGGATGTGCATCGAAGTGTGCGCAACGAAGTGGTCAAGGCGGACGCGGATCTGATCTGCGACAGTTTCAACCGCAGCGTGGTATCCTGGCTGGTGGAGTGGAATTTCCCGGGCGCCCGTCCTCCCAAAGTGTGGCGGCGCGTCTCCGAGAATCAGGATCTGCGACCGATCGCCGAACGTGACCGGATGCTCCACGAGATGGGACTGCGGCCCAGCGAAACCTACATCCGTACCACCTACGGTGAGGGGTGGAGCGCTACCCGGCAGGCCGGGTAATCCGTGTACGCTGCATTGGCCCAGGTCATCCCATCCGACAAGGCGATCCTCAACCGCGTCGGATGGGTGGCTCATGGCAGCGACTTCTCCCGCTGATCCGCGATGGCTGCGAGGGTATCGAGCAACAGTGTCTTGCTGATCGGCTTGGTCTGGTAGAGATCACACCCGGCCTGCCGGCTGCGTTCGCTTTCGCCTTCCATGGCGTGGGCGGTAAGGGCGATGATTGTCATCGGGGTTCTTCCGTTCTCCGCTTCCCACGCGCGCATCCGACGCGTCGCGGTATAACCGTCCATGAACGGCATCTGCACATCCATGAGCACCACGTCAAACACCTCTTCCCGCACTTTGGCGAGCGCCTCCAATCCGTTGTGCGCCATGACCAGATGGTGAGGACTTTTCTGGAGATAAGCAGCGAACAGAAAACGGTTTTCGTCGGTATCTTCCACCAGCAGGATTCTCAATCCTTCCGGCCTGGCGGTCGTGACGAGATGACGACGGGCCATCCGGTCGATCAGCGCCAACAACGATCGCTTGTCGAGGGGCTTGGAAAGATAGGCATCACACCCGGCCTCCCGGCTCCGTTCCTGCTCATCCTGGATGGAATGCGCCGACAGGGCGATGATCGGCACGGCCCGACGCCCGCTCTTCCGCTCCCAGGCACGAATCTCCCGGGTGGCGGCATAGCCATTCATGCGCGGCATTTGTACATCCATGAACACCAGGTCAAACGACTCTTCGCACATGCGGACCACGGCCTGGTCGCCATCATGGACCATAACCAGCTGGTGCGGCTCGCGGGCGAGATAGCCGGCGAAGAGCATCCGGTTGAGCTCCTGGTCTTCGGCCAACAGGATGCGCAAGCTGGGCGTGACGGCGTTGGGCAAGCGTTCATCGACCGGATCCGGGAGCGCGTTGGCATCCGCCTCCCGGAATGGCAACGTGAAGGTGAACGCACTGCCATGACCGGCGCGGCTCTCCACCTGGATTTGACCTCCCATCTGCTCCACCAGGCGCCGCGTGATGGCCAATCCCAGGCCGGTGCCCCCGTAACGACGGGTGATACCCGCATCGGCCTGACAAAACTGTTCAAAGATGAACCGGAGTTGATTCTCGGCAATGCCGATCCCGGTATCCTCCACGCTAAACCGCAGAAAACCCGGTGTCGCTGCCGGGCAGGTCAGATGCAGGTCCACGCGTCCCCTTTCGGTGAACTTGATCGCATTGCTCAACAGATTGATCAGGATCTGACGCATGCGTCCATCGTCGCCGTAGATGGCCAGCGGGATATCGGCAGCGAAGTGTGCTTCGAGGAGCAACCCCTTCTCGTCGGCGGACATCTGCATCAGGTCAACGATCTCCCGTACCGTTTGTTTCGGAAAATAAGGCAGATCGGACAACTGGATCCGTCCCGCCTCGATGCGCGAGAAATCCAGGATGTCGTTGATCACCCCCAGCAGCGTCCGACCCGACTGATGCATGGTCTTGACATAGCGGCGCTGCAGGGGATCCAGATCGGTCTCCAGCAGAATTTCCGACAACCCCAGCACCACATTCATCGGCGTGCGGATCTCGTGGCTCATGGTGGCCAAAAACTCGCTCTTGGCCTGATTGGCCGCCTCGGCATGCTCCTTGGCATCCTGGAGCGCGTGCCTGAGCGCTTCCTGTTCGGTCACGTCCAGCGCCATCGACAGCACGCCTTGAACCACCTGTTCCTGGTTGCGCAACGGCACATTGAACCACAAACAGGAGATGATGCGTCCATCCTGGGTGATGTTGTTGCCGGGAGCGGTATACTCCGCCTCCTCTCCATTCAACAGCTTGGCCATGGCCTCCGCAACAAGCGGTTTGACGGCTTCCGGGACAAACAGCTCCAGGGGGGTGTGACCCAGGGCCTCGACCCTGGTATACCCGAAGATCTTTTCAGCCGCCGGATTCCATTCGACCGCACGAAACCCCGTATCCCAGACGATGAACGCAATGGGCATGCGCACCATCGATGAATTCAGGCGATCGTTGCTGATCCGGAGTTCTTCGCGGGCCTGGTGCAGATTTAAATTGACGATTTGCAATTCGTGGGCGTGGGTGCGCAGCATCTCCACCATGCGCAGCAACCCGAAGGTCACGATGAGGGAGACCAGCAGCGCGGCGATCACGCCCGTGACCATGAAATCCTGGCGCACCTCGCCGTGCAGCAGCTGACTCATCGCTGCCACGATGACTCCCGTACCAATTTCGGACAAAAGGACGCTGATCCAGAGTATCCGGAATGGCGTCCAACGCATGATGTAGCGGATGAATGCGTCGAAAAGCTGGCTCACGGTGTCAACCTGTTATGTGGCCACGGTTCATGAAGGAGTGTAAGCACCGGATGACGAATGCCCCTGACATCCCGAAGAAAACCTGTCAGCTCGACCGCCGCCTGAAACCGCCACGACGCAAAACGACACAAGGCCAGTCCCCTCGTTGGAAGCTGGCCTTGTGTCGTTTTCATTGACGGCAAAAAAATCCGGACGAGCCGTCAGCTCATGCCGCTGGAGTCATGGGTCACCTGGATGATCTCGTCGTTGGCACGCCGGATCTTCTCGATGCTCTCGGTGATTTCGCGGGCGGTATCCGAAGCACCGGCGGTGTTTTTCAAGATATCGGCCATCTTTTTGGAGATCAGATTGGTCGCTTCGGCGGTCTGACGGGCCAGATCCTTGACTTCGTTGGCCACCACCGC
>JAMOBI010000194.1:0-3001 GCA_039908105.1 Magnetococcus sp. YQC-9 | reverse complement strand
CAGTCACCAAACCTTTAAAGCCTCTGTCACGCGGCTTTGTTCTTGGGCCATGTTCGCGGGAGTCGTTTTTTGCTTTTTGGAAACGACTCCCGCATCTTGCACGCAGCCTTGCGAAAAACCACGCATCCCAAAATGGGTGCGGTATAAAGTCAAAACCTTGGGAGAGGAATCTCCCAGACCCGCTCTTTTTTTTTACCAGAAAAAACCACACATCCCAAAATGGGTACGATTCAGTTTATCCGCGTTACCTGCTTAAAGGAAGAGCTGCGGATCCACATCGATCTCCACCCGGATCCGCTGCCCGGCCAGACGCTCGGCCAGACTCATCAATCCCGGCAATGCACGGTGCAACCGTCCCCCCTCACGCTCCTTGATCAACAGGTGCCAGCGGAAACGATTGCGCAATTTGAACAACGGTGCAGGCGCCGGACCCAGAAAGAGCACATCCGCCTGTTCGGGAAGTGCGGCCTGCAAGGTTTGACAATAGCGCTCGCCATCTGGTTGCATGCCGGTCGAAAAGCGCAGCAACGCCAGACGTCGAAACGGTGGATAGCCCGCCTGAGCGCGAAAGGCCATCTCGCGGGCCACGAAATCGGTTTGCGTACCCAGTGCGGCGGCCACGGCATAATGATCCGGATCCAGGGTCTGCACCAGGGCGCGACCGTCCCGGCTTTCGCGTCCGGCGCGCCCGGCCACCTGAATCAACAGTTGATAGGTCCGCTCGGCGGCGCGAAAGTCGGGTTGATGGAGCGTGGTTTCCGCCTGTATCACCCCCACCAGCGCCAGATTGGGGAAGTGGTGCCCCTTGGAGACCATCTGCGTGCCCACCAGGATGTCGATGCGACCAATACGAAACGCCTCCAGGGTCTCATCTAGGGTATGCGCACCGGAGGCCACCGCGTCGCGATCGAGTCGTGCGATGCGCGCATCAGGAAACAGGGCGCGCGTCTCCTCTTCCAGGCGTTGCGTGCCTGGTCCGAAATGATAGAGGCTCAACTGACCGCAGGAGGGGCAGATATCCAGCGGCTCGCGGCTGAAATCGCAGTAGTGGCAGAGCAGCCGCGAACGGTTCTTGTGCAGGGTGAGGGTCACCGAGCAGTGGGGACAGGAGATCGCCTGGCCGCAGCGATAGCAGAGCAGCGATGGCGCAAAACCACGCCGGTTCAAAAACAAAAGCGTCTGCCGATTGGTGGCCAGGGTCTCCTCCATGGCGGTTTTCAACGGCGGGGAGATCAGACCATCCTTGCCCATGATCTGCCGCAACCCGGGATCGTTGAGGCGAATCGCCTCCACGCGCGGCGGTGCGCCGCCACCAGCGCGACGGGTGAGACGCAGGTGGGCGAAACGTCCGTTCTCCACGTTGGCCAGGGACTCCATCGAAGGGGTGGCGCTGCCCAGGATCAACACCGCCGCGCAGTAGCGTGCCCGAACCGCCGCCATGTCGCGCGCCTGATAGGGGGGGCTGCCCTCCTGCTTGTAGGAGGGGTCGTGCTCCTCGTCGACGATGATCAAACCCAGATCGGCAAATGGTGCGAACAGGGCGCTGCGTGCCCCGATGGCCACCCTGGCCGCTCCCTGGCGGATCCGCCACCACTCTTTGGGTCGTTGGGCTGCGGTCAATCCGGAGTGCAGTACCGCGAGTGTATGGGCGAAGCGTCCCTTCAACCGTTCGATCATCTGCGCGGTGAGCGAGATCTCCGGCACCAGCACCAGCGCCTGCCGTCCCTTCTCCAGACACCGTTCGATGGCGCGCAGGTAAAGTTCGGTCTTGCCGCTGCCGGTAACCCCCTCCAACAGGAACGGTGCGTATTGGCTGCCATCAAGCGCGGCATGCAGCGGGTGCAGGCAGGTTTGTTGTTCGTCGGTCAACGCCAGTCGCGGCGTGGCCGGCGGAGCGGGTACCGGGGCCGGCGGTCCCGGGGCGGGCAGGGGCGCATGCCAGGTGGTCTGCTGGCGGATCAGGCCGCGTTCGGTGAGTGTGCGCAGGGGTGCGGTGAGGGCGCGCGCACCGAAGCTCTCCGCCAGGGTATCAAGGCTCAAACCGCCTTTGCGTTTGTGGAGCCGTTCGGCCAGGGGGCGCAATCGTTCCGGCAGATCGGAGGGAAGTGGGGTGTCGGGATTCCAGATCACCCGAATCCGGCTTTGAAAGGCGATCTCGCCGGGCAGGGCCGCTGCTGTCACCGTGCCGATCGAGGCCAGGTAATAGCGGCTCATCCAATCGAGCAGGTGGAGCAGGTCCGGGCCGAGCAGCGGGATATCGCCGTGGCTGGCAGCGATCGGGAGGATTTCGCCACCGTTCCAGGAGGGTTGTTGCATAATCTCCCCAGCACCACCGAGCCCGGCATCACGGTGAGGTGGTCGGGAATCGCGTAGGTGAACAGGGTACGTTTGGGAATCGGCAGGGCGATTTGGGCAAAAGGCATGGTGGAGTGGAAAAGCGGGGGAATCAAAAAAACTGTTACAGGGGTCCGGGGAGCTCAGGTCCCCGGCAGGGGTTTGGGGACTAAAGTCTCCAAGGTTTTGTCTTTAAGCGCGCTTTTCAAAAGAAGCATTTTTCGCCTCTTTTGCGAAAAATGCGCCGCGCGCCGCCTTGGTTTGAACGAGACGTTTGGCGCTTTTTGCCAAACGTTTCGTTCAAGGTATGGCCAAAACACCACAGCGATACTTGTCCCTTTTACTCCTCATCATCCTCACCCACCACTGCCACCGGGGTCGTTCCGGACGCATTGGCCATCGAATCCACGGGCGAAGGGGGTGTGGCACCCAGCGGACGCACCGGCAGGGGCAGCGTGAGGTTGATCAACGTATCCCCGGTGCTGGTCAGCGGCTTGTATTGGCCACCGCGATAATCCTGAAACTCGATGGTGGTTTTGGTCTCGTTCACGCGCCGCAAAAATTCCATGGCCACCGAAGCCTTGATGTGCGCCAGACAGATGCCGTACCCGGCCTTGTCGGTGACCACGATGGAGAAGAGTTTCACGGAGTTGCTCAACTGCGCCAA